>CAMPIC010000659.1 GCA_946886185.1 uncultured bacterium | reverse complement strand
GCGCCAGACACGATTCCAGGACCAGCTCCAGCCCGCGACGGAACGCGAACGACCGCGCTGTCGGCGGACCGGAATGAAGGCGCTCCCATTCCTGAGGGTCGAATCGTGGCGGGATGGCCGGCGCTCCCTGCATATCGCGCTTCGAGGGAGCGCTTACCTGGGAATCTTCGCGGCGAATCCTCGAGCCTCGCCTTTTCTCGTCATCGCCGCGACCGAATCGCGACCGACGGCGCTGCCTGCTTTCCTCCTCGGGATACCGGGATCTCTCGCGCCAGGCGCAGAGTCCCCGCCTGTCGCCACGTTTCCGAGACGATCCGCCATCCTTCTCCACGACGGCGAAGGTTGTCGTACAGCGCCCGTAGGAAACCGTCTTCGCTCTGCAGCGCGATGCGCGGGTCGAGGAGGATCGTGATCGAGCCGAGGAGCGCCGCTTCGCTCGCTTCGTACCGTTGCGCGGAAGGAGTCTTCGCCGGGTTCCCGTTCTGATGACCGTCGATCGGTGAGCCGATCTCGCCGCTTTCACGGATGAGATAGTCAGAGGGAGACCCGCCCGCGGCCGCGACCATTTCCCCGACCACGCTCTCCAGCTCCGCGACGAGGAGAGACATGCCCTCGCTCGTGTACCGAACGCGGCTGCGGACCTGCGAGACCACGGAGTCCAGGCCGACACGCCCGAATTCGCAATCACAGCGCATGCGCGAGATCCGCCCGACGTCGCCGAGATCGGCATTGAGCAAAATCTTTCCCGCCGAGGGAAGGAGCGAGGTGAACAAGAGTGGACGCGCGGTCCGAATCGCGGGAGGTGCGTTTGCATTGGCCGCATCTTTGTCCGTGTCGTCTGCATCATCCGCATCGATGATTGCGAGCCGGTCCGAATACAGATGCATCGCATCGCCATCGATCGATGCGCTGCAACTTCCGGCTATCACGCCGGTCTCGGTCGCGGCATAGCGAGGCGCGACGCGCGCTCCCGTCGACTCCAGATAGCTCCGGCGGATCCCCGTGGTGGGCTCGCCTCCGCAGAAGAACACCACGCCGTCCAGACTCTCGCCCGTCTCCCGCGCCGCCTGCGCGATGCGCACCGCGAGGCTCGCATAGGCTTTCACGTATCGCGGCCGCCCCCGCCGGCGCGAGTGCGTCAACCAGAGTGCGATGTCGCGCGCCCTCGAGAGCCCGACATTTCTCGGCGCGGGAACCGAAGCTCCGAATGCCGCGGCGCCGATCCGAAGCGCGGCGATCGCGAGACGATCGGAAGGCGTGGTAGGGAGGTGGGAGAACCATGCCGCCGGCGGTCTGCGATAGCGGAGTTGGAGGAGCATGTTGTGTATGCCGGAGATTCCGGGCGGAGCGGGCATCCAGAACGCGCCGGGCGCATCCAGGACTCCCCATTCGTGCAGAAGAAGCACCTCGACGGCCGCTTCGTCCGCGATGAACTGCCATGTGTAAGGAACTCGACTCGGATTGCCGCTCGAACCGCTCGTGGAAGCGGTCAAGAAGCGGTTGGATGGCAGGGCATCGAACTCATCCGGCTGCGCGTGGAATCGCAAACTACCGCGCTCGATCGGGCATCGCCCCCGCATTTCATCCAGAGAGACATGGATTCCGGCAGCGCGCAGCCTTCGCAGGGTGGTCTCCAGACCCCGCGACGCGACCGACTCCGCGAGATCGTCGTAGGTGCATCCGGCATGTTGGAAGAGACGGAGGTAGGGACTCGAGGACCGCTCGAACACGACGAGCCGCATCGATGCGAGGAAGTTCTCGGAGCGGCGGCCGAGTCGGTCGCGGATCTCCGCCCGCGCGCCGTCCAGGGTCAACGGCTTCCGGAGATAACGCGGCAGGCCCGTGCCGAAGCGGATTTTCTCGACGAGACCGGGAGCCTGCGTCATCGCAATGAGACCTCGCGCACCGCTCCGCGCCCTGGAGTCATCGCACCAGGGCTTGTTCCAAGAAGCCGAACTCGAAAATATCCCCCGGCTGGGCCTTCATGTAGCCGAGCCGACGCATCAGTCCGAGGATCTCCTCGACCGCATGCGCGTTGCGGATCGCCGTCACCTCGGGCCGGTTGCGATCGAGCGCCTTTCGGATGAACCCGGTATCGATCCCGATGAACCGCGCTGCGATCGCCGCCGCTTCGTCCGGCCGCTCCTCCACGAAGGATGCGCCGCGGACGAAGGCGTTGACCACGCGCTGCGCGAGATCCGGATTTTCTTCCATGCGCGAGCGCGCGCAGCAGAGCGAGCATCCGGGGGCGCCTTTCCAGACGTCTCCGGTGCGGCGGACGATGGTGCCGACTCCGAGTTGCTCCATCGCTGTGGCGTACGGCTCCACCATGGAGGCGGCGTCCGCCCCGCGTGCGAACAACGAAATGATCGCGCCGTCTCCGGAGGGCTGGCGCACGAGTTCCGGATCGCGCAGTCCGAGGCTCTCGATCAACGCCATGGCGGTGAGGTCTTTCATGCCGCCGCGCAACGGAACCGCCACCTTTCGCACTTCGGAGAGTTCG
>CAMPIC010000658.1 GCA_946886185.1 uncultured bacterium | reverse complement strand
ATGCAGCGCGCTATGGCGCGGCGGCATTCTCCCGGTGTTGTCCCGGAGGAGCTGGAGCTGGCGATCGAGCCGCGTCGAGATCTCCTCCAGACTCAGGACGCGCACGCGCGCTGCCGCGAGCTCGATCGCGAGAGGGAGTCCCTCCAGGCGCCGGCAGATCTCACCGGCTTTCTGAAGCGCATCCGCGTCCGTGACCATTCCCGGATTCGACTCCATCGCGCGCTCCAGGAACAGACAAACGGAAGGGCATCGCGCCAACACTTCGGGATCTTCGATCTCGGACTCGCTCGGGACCGGCAGCGGGTCGACGCGCACTGCCTGCTCACCCTCCACCTGCAGCGGAGCGCGGCTCGTCGCGAGGATCGAGATCCCTGGGCAGGCAGCGAGGAGATCCCGCATCAGCGGCGCGAGGGGAGCGGAAAGATGCTCGCAATTGTCCAGAAGAAGGAGCGCCGTCGCGCTTCCCAGCCGCTGCGTGATCTGATCGAAGAGGGGCCGCGATGCGTCGTTCTGGATCCCGAGCACGGTCGCGAGCGCTTCCACCGCGCGCGCTCCGTCACTTACCGCAACGAGATCCACGAACCACGCGCCGTCCGGAAACTCCGGTTCGATTCGTTGTGCGAGAGCGATCGCGAGCCGCGTCTTTCCCGCTCCACCGGGTCCCGTCAGAGTGACCAGAGAGCCGGGTTTCACCAGATGGCGGTAGCGCTCGAGCTCGGACGCGCGTCCCACGAAGCTCGTATTCGAAGCCGGCAGTCGGGTCGTCGGAGCAGGCTGCGCCCCGATGCGCCGTCCCAGCGCCGCCTCGATGACGCGGGCAGCGTCCTCCAGGGAGGAGAGACGCCGTTCCGGATCCTTCTCCAGGCACGCGCCGAGGATCCGCCGGATCGCGGGCGCGCAGTGCGCGGGGAGACGGCTCAGATCCGGCTCGCGATGGAGCACCGCGTCGTGGACCTCTTCGGCGGTCCGGCCCGAAAACGCGGGGGAGCCGGTCAGGCACTCGAAGAGGACGCATCCGAAAGCGAAGACGTCGGCGCGATGATCCTCGCGGCCGGTCAAGCACTCGGGGCTCAGATATCCCCAAGTGCCCGCGACGGGGGAGGCGGAATCGCCGGAACGATCTCCTTCCCCCGGCCGTTTGCGCGCGAGTCCGAAGTCGACCACCTTGACGCGCCCGCCCGCGCCGAACATCACGTTGGCCGGTTTCAGATCACGATGGATCACGCCCCCCGCGTGCGCGGTAGCCAACCCCTGCGCGATCTGTCCGCATATCTCGAGCGCATCGCGGAGCGCGAGAGGACCTCCTCGCAACCGGTCCGCCAGGGTCTCTCCCGGAAGCCACTCCAGCACGAGCACGAGCAGTCCTGATCCGCCGTCCTCGAGTCCATAGATGGTCGCGATGTTCGGGTGGTTCATCGACGCCAGGAGTCGAGCCTCCCGAGCCAGCGTGGCCACGCGATCGGGAGAGTGCGTCACGTCGGGAGGCAGCAGCTTCAGCGCGACCGGCCGATCCAGCGCTTCGTCCCGCGCCAGATAGACGATCCCCATTCCGCCGCGGCGCGGGGCTCCCTCCACCACGAACCGGCCGATTCTGGTTCCCGGTCCGAGGACGCGCGCTTCGGAGAGCGCGGGGAGATCGCGGCGCATCGCGGTCGCGAGCGCTTCCAGCGACCGGAGGTTCTCGATCCACTCTGCGGTGTGGCCGTCGTGGGGTCGCAGCGACTCCCAATCGACCGGCTGCCCATCGGACACTTCCGCGGCGAGCCGAAGCAGTTCCTCTTCGGGATCGGGAAGCTCAGCCATCTTGCATCGCCTTCGCGAGAGCAAGCAAAGCGCGAGCCACCGTCATGCGCGCGGCCGCGACGGTCGGCTTTTCCATCGCGAGAGCGATCTCCCGATGGGACAGTCCGAACTCGATCCGCAACACGATCGCCTGCTGCGAAGCTGGATCGAGCCGTTCCAGCGCTCGCTCGAATCGGTCGACACAGTTGCTTCCGATGGCTTCCTCGAGAGGAGACGGCCCGGGGTGGGTCTCCGCTTCTTCGAGAGTCTCAGGTCGCGGACGGACGGCGTCGTGCCGCGCGTCGTCGCGAATCGCGTTCATCATGATCTGGCGCAGGTACGCGAGGAAGGCTCCTTCTCTCCGATAGTCGAAGGAGTCGAGGTGCTGGAAGGCGCGCATCAAGGTGGTTTGGACCAGATCGTCGGTCTGATTGAGGCTCCGGACGCCGCCCGGCCGCCGTTGATGCGCCCACCGCCTCAAGATCGCGAGATAGCGGCTGAAGAGTCGTTCTCGGGCCCGTTCATCTCCGCTCCGGGCGAGGTCGAGCAAGACCGCGGTGTTTTCCGAAACCGTACGTGTCGATCCCTGCTCGTGCATCGTCGATCCCGGACACTGCCGTCCCGTGGTACGCCAACGCGGCCGTGGCGATCGAAATTTTCTGTTCGTTCCGCCGCGCTCCTACGTTTCCTCCCACGAGACTATCCGATCGTCCGAGCCCGGAC
>CAMPIC010000657.1 GCA_946886185.1 uncultured bacterium | reverse complement strand
ATTGGATTGATTGGATTGATTGAGATGCTGGATTGGATTGATTGGATTGATTGAGATGGATTGATTGAGATGCCAGCCGTATAGGTCCTCCTGATTGAGATGCCCGATTGGAGATGCCTGGATTGAGATGCCAGCCGTATAGGTCCTGATTGGATTGGATTGGATTGGATTGGAGATGCCAGCCGTATAGGTCATCCAGCGGTGTGGCGGGCACAAAAGGCAGTGGCGGAGAGCGAATGTAGATCGTCTGCATCTGCCGTCGAGCGGAGGTTTCGATCGCCTCGGCGCGAGGAAGCGATCTCGTAGTCCGGAAGCGCGAGACGCGCGCACGAGAACTTGCTTCGACACGCTGTGGGAGAGTGGGTTGTCGCTCGGACGTCGCTATACAGGCTCGGTCAGAGGAAGCCGAAGACCAACCGGGGGGCGCGGGAGAAAGCACCGCCGCGGAAACGCATTGATCGCCGCAGGCTCGCCGCTGAGCAAACGGGAGGAGGCCTCGCGAAAGCGGCGAAGGAAGCGGTAATAGCGGTCGTTGAACCAATACCGCTCCGACTTCGAGGATGCATGAACGAGAGGCGCGGGGCTCGACGCTATGTCCTTGGGCCGATGGTCGGGCGCATGGCGAAGGATCGCGGCGACTCCGAGCGGTGCCTTTCCGGTCTTGCGCCGCCGAGCTTTCCCTTCCTCTTCGATCTGGTCGACGAGCTCGCTGGCGCGTTTCTGTTGTTCCTCGACAGAGAATTTCGACCAGCAAGGGAGCGGGTAGAGGCGGATCTCGTACGTCGCTTCGAAGGCACTTCGTGGCTTGGGTCTTTTGCCGCGCTTCAGCGCCCTCTTGCGTGAGAGGTACTCACGCGTGCCGTCGAACCACACACCGAATTCCCGGACGCCCGATGTGATGCTGCGGAGACAGCTCACGCCTGGCCAGTCGGAGGGGCGCGCGACGAGGTTCTCCTTTGTTCCCTGCGAGAGGAGATATTTCAGCCGTCGAACCTGCGCCCGCTCACCGACGATGACGATTCCACGATAGCGCCGGCTCCAGAATTTGTCGGGCCAGTCGTAGAGCTCCCCGAGGAGCCGCGCGAGGTTCGAGTTCACGTGGTTCATGAACGCGCTCAGCGTTGCCGAGTCCGGGACCTCGAGCAGCGCCTCCCAATGATTGGAGAGAAACCAGTATCCGATGATCCGGACGTTCGGAAAGAGGTGGTTCGCTCGACCGATGACTCCCTTGGCGATGGCGTTTGCCTTGGGGCGCGGAAGAAGCAGGAAACGACCTTGCATGGTTCGCGTCGTGACCTCGACGACCCACCTACCGGGGGGAAGAAACCGGAGCGGTCGAGAAGGCCCTCCTCCCTCGTGCTCCTCCTCCAGCGATAGATCGAACTCGTCTTCGTTGGTCACCCCAGATGTCAATGCAGCAAGTGCTCCTGGCGCGCCGAACGCGCGAAAAACCGGCAAGTCTGCGAGAACTCACTGCTCGGATGCTGCGACGCGAAAACCCGCCTGACCCGAAGCGTCCGGCAGTCCGGCATCGCGTCCGGATTCCCGGACTGGACCATACGGCTGGCATCTCGAACGGAGATTCCCGGACTGGACCATACGGCTGGCATCTCGAACGGGCATCTCGAACGGGCATCTCGACCATACGGCTGGCATCTCGAACGGGGCATCTCGAACGGAACGGAGCATCTCGAACGGGAACGGGGCATCTCGAACGGGGCAGGGCATCTCGAACGGAACGGGGCATCTCGAACGGGGCAGGCCTCCGAGTCGGCGGGGAGATCCTGCACATCCCGATTCGTTGCGTAGATCGGTTAGGGTCGCCGGATGTACGGTGGATACGAGCTGCTGATCGCGGCGGCGGGTGGGGAGGGCGTTTCCGCGGCGTGGATCCAGGATCCCGTCACGGTGCTCGCGGTGCTGCTCGCCGTGCTCGCGCTTCTCTTCGGGGTCGAACGCACCAAGGTCGGCGGGCGCGTGTTTCGTGCGGTGCCGCTCCTGGTGTTCTGCTACTTCGTGCCGACGCTGCTCTCCAACCTGGGCGTGATCCCGATCTCATCGCCGCTCTACGGGTTCATCCGCAGTTACTTGCTGCCGTCGAGCCTGGTCCTGATGGTACTGGCGACGGACATCCCGGCGGTGATCTCGCTGGGACGCGATGCGGTCATCCTGTTTCTCGCGGGGACGGCCAGCGTCGTCATCGGCGGCCCGCTCGCGTTTCTCGCGCTCGGCTGGATGGTGCCGGATGCGGCGCTCGGCGAGGCGTGGCGGGGGCTCTCCGCGCTCGCGGGCTCCTGGATCGGCGGCGGTGCGAACTTCATCGCCGTCGGAGAGAGCGTCGGGGCGGCCGAGTCGACGATCGCCGTGATGGTCGTGGTGGACGTTGCCGTCGCCAACGTGTGGATGGCGACGCTGCTGTGGTTTGCCGGGCGGCAGGAGAAGATGGACGCCGCGATCGGCGCCGACCGCACGCGCCTCAACACGGTGCGGGACAAGGTCGAGGCCTACCAGGCTTCCGT
>CAMPIC010000656.1 GCA_946886185.1 uncultured bacterium | reverse complement strand
GCCTCTTCGCATCCTGATTCTTTCGGACCTTTCCGGAAGCACGGCGCGCGGCGAGTTGGGAGACCGCAAGCCGTTCTCCATCGATATCGACGCTTTGGATGCGCGTTTCGCCGCGCTCAATCCGTCCGCGCAGCTCTCGGAGGAAATCGTCCTCTCGTTCGAGTCGCTCGACGATCTGCATCCCGATCGCATTTTCCACGGTGCGGAGCTCTTCCGTTCGTTCCGCGAGCTGCGAGCGCGACTTTCGAATTCCGCGACCTTCGCGGAAGCGGCGGCGGAGCTCTCCGCTGCGAGCGGCGAGCCCAACCTTTCCGGGGCAAGCGGCCAGGCGAGCCCGTCCGGAGCGAGCGGCGCAGCACCGCCCGCCCCGAGCCCGGGAGCTCCCGCGCAGCCCACGAATGAGTTCGAACGGCTGCTCCGAGTAGGTGGAAGCGGAACAGGATCACCGGCATCGACCTCCGGCACTCCCGCGCGGGTCCGCGGATCGGGTGAGCCGATCCGGGTGGTCGACGATCTCATCGCGCGGATGGTGGCGCCGCACGTGGAAGCGGCTCCCGATGCGAGACAGGCGCAGTTGATCGCCGCGGTGGATCAGGCGATTTCCGACACCATGCGCGCAGTCCTGGGACATCCCGCCGTGCGCCATCTGGAAGAGGCCTGGCTGGGCCTCTCTCGTCTGGTGCGCGGCATCGATGGAGAGAACGTGGTCGAGCTTTTCGTCATGGACGTTTCCATCGAGGAGCTGCGTGACGCCACTGTGTTGGACAGGCATGACGCCTCTCTGTCGGACAAGCATGACGCCTCTCTGTCGGACAAGCATGACGCCACTAGGTCGGACAGGCATGACGCCACTCTGTCGGACAGCGCGCTGCACCGTGCGCTCGTCGCTCCACAACAAGTGCCCGGGACGACTCCCTGGTCGGTGTGGGTCGCGGACTTCGCGTTCGGCGCGTCGGTAGAAGACCTGCGCGTTCTCGACGCGCTCGGTTCACTGGCGGCGGCCGCCGGTGCGCCGCTCCTCGCCGACGCCGCACCAGCGCTCCTCGGGATCGACGACTTCGCCCGATCGGGAGATCTCGCCTCGGCGTGGAAATCGCTTCGGGCCGGCCCTACGGCACCCTGGATCGGGTTGAGCGCGCCCCGCATCCTGCTTCGACTGCCGTACGGGCGACAGACCGACCCGACCGAGTCGATCCGATTCGAAGAGATGCCCTCCCCGGGCGCCCCTTCCTACGTCTGGGGAAGCTCCGCGCTCGCGATTGCCCAGTTGGCGGCCAGCTCTTTCGCCCGGGAGGGATGGGGATTCCAGGCGCCGGATGGGGCCGACATCGAGGACCTTCCCGTTCACATATATCAAGAAGACGGCGAGAAACGGGCCCGCCCTACGGCCGAGGCGTATCTCACCGAGCGTGCCGCCGATTCGCTGCTGCGCGCAGGAATCATCCCGATCCTCAGCATCCGCGGCCGCGACGCCGCCCGCGTCGTGAGAGTGCAATCGATCGCCAACCCTCCCGCGGCGCTTCGGGGACCCTGGGTATAACGAAATTCTCTTCCCGCTTGCCCGCGGCGCGAGCAATGGAAGAGAATGTTCTACGATTTGATGCTCCTGCCTGGGTGGATCCCCTCCGCCCAGGGTCGCACCTTCAAGCCGCCATCTCCCGCAGGAGGGAAGATGTCCATTGCCGCCGAACGTTCTCACACCCAACAACGGATTCTCGACGCGCTCGCGGGTTCGATTCCGACGGTTCCCGTGCCGCTTTCCTATCGCATCGGCATCGCGTTCGTCGCTGTGCTCATGGTGGTCCTCCCGCTCGTCTATCTCTCCATCCCGGCGATCGTCGCCTGGGTGGTGTTTCTACATTTGAAGTATGACCTCGTGATGTTCAGCCACGTGCGAGGAGGGCGAGCCACGGTGTTCGCATTCCTACTCTATATCGCTCCGCTCGTCATCGGCGCGATCCTCGTCTTCTTTCTGATCAAGCCGTTCTTCGCACGCCCGGCCAGAGAAGATGCGCAGTTCGACGTGCAGCCGGAGGATCAACCGCTCCTCTTCGCGTTCGTCGAAAGGATCCAGGAGCACGTGGGCGCCCCGCGCGCGAAGCGGATCGTCCTGGACATGAACGTCAACGCCTCTGCCAGCCTGGGAGGTGGAGTGAGCGGGCTGTTGGGAAAGCAGCTGACCCTCACGATCGGAATGCCGCTGCTGGCGGGAATGTCACTCCGAGAAGTCGCGGGCGTGCTCGCGCACGAGTTCGGCCACTTCGCGCAGGGTGCGAGCATGCGGTTGACCTATATCGTCTGGCACATCAACTACTGGTTCCTGCGTGTCGTGTACCAGCGCGATGCGTGGGATGCTCGCCTGGAACAGGCACAAAAGGAGGCGGATGTCCGGATCGGATGGATGCTCTGGATCGCGAGCGCTTCCGTCTGGCTCACACGGCGTCTGCTCTGGGCGCTCATGGTGATCGGTCGTGCCGCGAGCACGTTCCTGATGCGGCGCATGGAGTTCGACGCCGACACCCGGGA
>CAMPIC010000655.1 GCA_946886185.1 uncultured bacterium | reverse complement strand
AGCCGGCGCTGGCGAGGTCGACTTTCTTGTTCCCCAGATAACGCGCGAGCGCCGCCAGCAGCGCCACTTTGGCGAACTCCGACGGCTGGAATCGAAACGGACCGGCGCCCAACCATCGGCGAGCTCCGTGACTCTCCTCTCCGACCAAGAGCACCAGGATCAAGAGCACGATCGACAGCCCATAGACCCCGTATGCCCAGTCTTCCCAGAGACGGAGCGGAAGGACGAAGAAGAAAACGAAGGCACCCAGAGCCACCGCGGCGTACACCAGATGGCGCGAGAAGAACTGCCCCGATCCGGCGGTCGAGACATGGGTCGCACTGTATACCGTCACCACTCCCAGCAAAGCGAGCAGGAGTGGCGGGATCATCAGGACCCAGTCGGTGCGGCGTTGATAGAGTCGGAAATTCACGGCTCCCCCCGGCTCGCCAGGTCATCGGAGTTTTCGAAGCCGGCGGAAGCGGTGTCCCGGCCGAGGAAGAACTCTTCCAGCACCTTTTGCGCTGCCGGCGCCGCGACCGAACCGCCGTGGCCTGCCTCCTCGGCGATCACGACCACCGCGATGCGCGGCGCGTCGGCCGGCGCGTAGCACGCGAAGAGCGCATGGTCTTTGCCCGGGTTTTCCGCGGTGCCGGTCTTTCCCGCGATCCGGATCTCGCCGACGCGCGCTCTTCCGCCGGTGCCCTGGCCGTGCATCACCACCTGTTCCAAGCCCTCGCGGATGATCCCGATGTTCTCGGGCGAAGCGGGGATCCTGCCCGCGCGCCAATCGTCCCGCCGCGTGTCGCGCAGGACCGCTCCATCTTCGCCGCGAATCTCCAGGAGCACGTGCGGCTGATAGATCTGCCCACCGCTGCCCAGGCCTCCATAGAAACGGGCCAGCGCGATCGGCGAGATGAGCAGCTCCCCTTGCCCGATCGCGAGATTGAGCACGACTCCTCGACCCCAGCCTCCGTCACGGTGCTCGCGGTACCACTCCGCATCCGGAATCAGATCGGTGCGCTCGCCCGGAATGTCGATGCGGGTGCGGTCGGCCAGGCCGAACCGATGCGCATACTCGGAGAGCTTCTCCATTCCGAGGCGGAGCCCGAGCTGGTAGTAGTACACGTCGCATGATTGACGGAGCGCTCCGTCCTGGGAAAGCACGCCGTGCCCGCTCGGTTTCCAGCAGCCGAAGCGGCGATTGCCGAACTGATAGGAGCCGAAGCACGGCTCGAAGGTGGTGCTGCGCTCGATCAATCCAGATTCGAGACCGGCCAGGCTCGTCGCCGCCTTGAACGTGGACCCAGGCGGATAGGTGGAGGCGATGGCGCGATTGTGCTGCGGCTTGTCGGGAGCGAGCAGCGCCTGATACTCCTCCGGCGTCAAACCTCCCAGGAAGATGTTGGGATCGAATCCGGGCTGGCTCACGAGCGCCAGCACTTCGCCGTTGGAAGGATCGAGCGCGACCAGGCATGCGGGTGGAGGCGGATCTTCCGGCCTCGCTCCCTCTGCGACGATGGAGGCGAGCGCCGATTCCGCGACCTCTTGCAAGCGCGCGTCGATCGTGAGGACGAGGTCGTGTCCGGGAATCGCGGGCGTCGAGGGAAGCTCCGGAAAAAAGCTGGTGCGCCTGCCGTGCACATCCACTTCCGCGAACGCCTTTCCATCGACTCCGCGGAGCTCCGTCTCGTATTCGCGTTCCACTCCGGTCCGGCCGATGAGATGGCCGACGCGATAGGGACCATCCGGATTCTCTTCCAGATCGCGCGTCTGCACTTCGCCGAGGTAGCCGATCAAGTGGCAGGCGAGCTGTCCACGCGGATAGCGGCGCACTGGAGTCACCTCCACCGTGACCCCTTCCAGACGCACGGTCCGCTCTTCGATCCGGGACACCTGCGCGAACGGCACGGCGCGGCCGATCACGACCGGCAGGGAAGACTCGCGCCGCTGCCGCTCCACCCGCTCCTGCAAACGCTGGGGATCGAGCTCGAGCGCTTTCGCCAAACTCGCCACCGTCGCGGCGAGCGCCTCCGAGTCGCGCCGAAACGCGGCGTGGCGGGTGTCGAGAGTCACGCGATAGGAGGGATCGTTGTCCGCGAGCACTACCCCATTTCGATCGAGGATCCTCCCGCGGGGCGCGCGCACTTCCTCCACGCGCACGCGGTTTTCCTCGGAGAGCGACCAGTAGTACTCCCCTTGGATGAGCTGGAGATACACGAGACGTCCGATGAGGACGAGGACCACGAATCCGATCGCGGCCGAGATCTCTCTCGCGCGTGCCGTCCGCACTTCCTTTCCGAAACTACGAGGCATGGAGCACCCAGGTCTTGCTGCCCACGATGCGCGCGAGCACCCACGAACCGGCCGGAACGATCAGCGTCGTATAGATCGCGCAAGGAATGGAAACGCGTCCGAAGGTGACGAGGGTCCGCAGAAAATCACCGTCTGCCAGCCAGACTCCGCGGACCAGCTCGGAGACGATCGCTGAGACCCCGAAGAGCACCAGGAGCACGATCGGACTGCTCCGGTCGAGCGCGCGCGCTC
>CAMPIC010000654.1 GCA_946886185.1 uncultured bacterium | reverse complement strand
CGAAAACCGGGACCGTCCCAACCGGAGCGGCGCAGCACCCGAGCATGGAAGAGGTGCGCCATCGCGATCGCTCCGATGATGAAGCCGACCACCCGGAACATCGACCAGATCGGCCAACCGAAAAGGCTCCCGAAGAGAGGATCGGCGCCGAGCTGCACGAGCGAGCCGACGTAATAGTTCATGTATCCGAGAAGGATCGATCCGAGGACCAGTCCGCCCAATCCCACCGTGAGGAACGAGGCGCCCAAGGTGGCGGCGAAGTGGAGCGCGTGCTCGGGCAGGAAGGCGTGCGGGTCATTTTCGTTTCCCACGCCGCGCTCGATGTACTCGAACATCTCGACTCGATAGGCCTCTCCGCGCGGAATCGCGATCGCGGCCTGCTCACGCGCGTGGATCGAGACCTCGATCGTGCAGAGCGAGACCAGGACGGCCCAAAACAGCATGTGGCGGACCGCGCCTCCCAGATCGGAGCGCTCGAGATCGCGCCACAACACCGGGTAGCAGAGCGCGGCCTGCACGAGGACCGCGATCCAGGGAACTCCCAGCAGGACCATGGCGGTTCCCAGGACGGAAGCCATGGCGAGATACAGGTAGACCTTATAGGAACGCACTTCAGTCAGTTCCTTCCGCCGTTCGCACCGCTGGCCCGGGTGTCATCCCGCGCCGGCGCCCTCAGGCGCCCCCCTCGCCGAAGACGTACTTCATCAGGTAGGAGAGGATGAACGCAATCTGCGCCGCGAACATCATCATGTACATGTGCCGCCAGGAGACGTGGTTCTCGGTTCGGGCCAGCTCCTCGGGGTCCCGCAGGATCAGCGAGACGGTGTACGCGCCCCAGAGGGCCAGACCGACTCCCACGATGTCGAGCATCCAGGGAACTCCGGTGAGGATTCCGAGGTGGACACCGAGCGGGATCAGCAGGAACGGGAAGACGAAGAAGGGGGAGATCATCCAGGCGGCGCGCTTGGGACCATATTTGATCGGGAGGGTGATGCAGCCGCCCGCCAGATCCCCTTTCATGTCGGCGAAGTCCTTGGTGGTGGAGGCTCCCAGCAGGAACGTCCCGAAGATGAGCCCGATGTACCATGCTTCGCCTCCCGCCTCGGTGACGCTGCGCACGGTCGACCATCCGGCGACCTTGAGGAGCACGCCGCGGGGGATCGCGATGGTCAGATTGGCCAGGATCGCGTTCGATTTGGTGCGCAGCGGCGGAACGGAGTAGACGACGGTCAATACCGCGGCGGCCGATGCCAGGAAGAAGCACTCCAGATTGACCAGGTATCCGAGGAGGAGCGCCAGGACATACAGGACCAGGGTGACCCAACCCGCTTCCGCGACGCTCATGCGCCCGGAGGGAATTGCGCGTCCCGGCTTGTTCACTCGATCGACTTCGAGATCGTAGATCTGGTTGATTCCGTTGGACGCGCCGTTGAGAGCCGCGGCCATGGCAGTGCCGAGCAGGATGTGGAGGAGGAGTTTGGGAGTGACGTCGATCGGATCGCCGGCCCCGAGCGCGGTCAATCCCCCCGAGAGCATTCCCAGGGCAGGCGCGATGAGAGTGAAAGGGCGCGTGAACTCCCAGTACAGCTGGAATCGTGACATCGATTTTCCGGAGAGTGAACGGGCTGCGCTCCGATCCCCGTCCGTGGCATCCCAACACCGTGTCGAAGCGCTCGGCCGACGCTATCACAGCCGCTCGGATGCGTCAAAAGACGGCGTCCTTGACACTTCAGAGGAGAGGTTGCCAAGATGTCGGCAGTGTCCCCCAGGTACCAAGTTCTCGAGGACGGCTCCCTTCTGCTCGAATGGTCGGACGGCCACCAGACGGTGCTGTCCGCGGAGTACCTGCGGGCCGAGTGTCCGTGCGCGGCATGCCGTGACCGTCCCAGAGGATTCGCGGCCCGTGCCGGACGCATCGTGCGATGCCATCCGGTGGGCCGGTACGCGCTGCAGCTGACTTGGGAAGACGGCCACGGCACCGGAATCTATCCGTACCGGTTTCTGCGGGAATCGTGCGGGTGCCTGCATTGTCGGACGACCTCCGCCTCGTCTCCTTCGGGGTCGTCCGAAAACAAAGAAGTCCAATCGGCACCGAAGGAGGAGAATCCTTGAAATCGATTGCCGCTACGCTCGGCTCCCTGCTCGGAATCGTCTTCGCGATCACGGGAGCGCTCGCATCTCCCGAGCTGCAGATGGCCCGGGTCGAACGGTCGGATCTCTCCTCCGTCTCCTTCCGCGTCGATGTTCCGGAACCCTCGCTCGAAGAGGTGCCCGGCACCGGCGAGGTGGTCGTTTCCGCCCCGGGGTACGGCGCGTTCGCCGAGGTGGGCGCCCCGGACCTGCCGCAGCGCACGTTCCTCATCGCGATTCCGGATGGAGTGGAACCGACGCTCCAGGTGCGCGCTCTCGGAAGCCAACTCCTGCCGGGCGCGCGCCCGCGCCCCGTGCCACGGATGCGCATCGACGAGATCGAGGGAGGGCTGCCGTCTCAATCGGCCGAGTACGTGGCCGATCCTTCTCTGTATGC
>CAMPIC010000653.1 GCA_946886185.1 uncultured bacterium | reverse complement strand
GGTTCAGACCGAGTTCATCGGCGACCTGCCAAAGGGAGCTTCCGCGTTCTGAGCGCCGCCTTGCAAAGTCAGCGACCTGCTCGCGTAACCAGAGCGGGAATCGCGGGCGCCGTGGCCCCTCGCCACGGTTCGTCGCAAGTTGGTTCCGAAGTCGTCGTAGTTCAACGTCCATGGGTCTCGTCCTCCTTCGAGGAGAGACTGGACTACCGGATCACGACTGACGAGACGGGGCAGGGCGAGGTGTTACTTTCGTAAGGGGATGCCGCACACCGATCATTCCGTTATCGCTCGTCGGCGCTTGTGCGGAGTAAGGTCAGCCCCGATCGCTCAAGTGGAATCGGTGTGAGTCCATGGGTCCGAGGAGGAGCGCGTGTCGCCACGTTGGATTTGGGTATTGCTCCCTGTCTCCGCATTCCTGTTCATCGGGTGCGGGAACGACGACGACCCGACCAGTACTGCAGAGCCGCTCGTTCCGTGCTCCTACGCAGACACGGTCGGCACCAACTTCGCCGTCGATGAGCCTGCCGAAGTAACACGGACGGTGCCGGCCGTGTATCCCGATATAGCGCGGGAGCAGGGTGCCGAAGGAACCGTCTACACGGAGTTGACGGTTGGAAGGTCTGGGTTCGTGTGCAATGCGGTCGTGTCTTCCTCTAACACCACGGCGGAGCTTGAGCAGGCAGCGCTTGACGCGGTAGTCCAGTGGGAGTTCAAGCCCGCGACGCGCAACGGGACTTCGGCTCCGACGAGGCTCTTGATTCCCTTCCGATTCAACCTGAATTGATTGGGCACCGGCGGAAGCGATTTTGCTTCGCAGTCGTGAAACAGAACTGGGCACAGAGGTTGTTGCGTAACGGTTCGGAACGACTAATTTTCGAGACCGGGGTTGCGGCTCCCGCTGCGCCCCGGTCTCTCTATCCTCTAATCGTTCCATCCCCTCTGACGCGGCCCGCGCAATTGGGTGATCTTAGCCCAGCGATCGATCACTCGTCGGCACCGAGCCGCGGGGCCGAGTCCGGACGGAATTCGAGGAAGTACTGTTTCGGCAGGAAGTCGTGCTTGTCGATGAGCTCGTAGCCGGCAACCCGGAGCTCGTCGATGACACGGCTTGGAAGTATCCGCAACTCCGTCGTGTCTCGAGGAAACCGCTTGAACTCGACCACCACGAGGCGGCCGTCCGGTCGAAGATGATCCCGGAGTTTAGCGAAGTAGCTCCGGCGGCCATCGATATACCGATAGGTGTTACACAAGAAGACAAGATCCAAGGAATCCGGCAAACACGAATCGGTAGGGGTACCGAGAATCGGGCGAACCTGGGGTGTTCCCTCGCGAATCGCGCGTTCCTTCATGTACTGCACCAACTCCGCCTCGATCTCCTGTGCGAAGACGACTCCGGAGTCGCCGACCGCCCTTGCCAGCAAGGCCTCGAAGTAGCCGATGCCAGCCCCGATGTCGGCGATACGCTGGCCGGGGAGGATACGCAGCGAGTCGACGAGCTGATCGGGAAGCTGCCATGCGTCGCGGTTGTATTCTTCGTCGACGACCAGATAGGGCTTGATGCCCGGATACGGTGTTCGCTGGGTCGCCGAGTCGGGAAGTAGCCGACCGGAATCGGGAAGGGCGGCATCCAGCGCCAGTGACCCGAGTGCGGCTAACGCTAGCAAGGCAACGGCCAACATGGGTACCCCCCTTTCTCGAAGAGACAAAATCGGGCGAAACGATATTCGCTCCGAACTCTACGCGTGCAACTCTAGCGTGTCCGAAGCCGCGCGCGCCATGTCCCAGAGTTCGGTTCTTGACTCTCTCGCACCCGCAATGAACATGGAGGCATGGCGCACCTCAGTCCCCAGACCCTGACCCGCGACGAGCAACGCGCCTTGCTTGCGGTCACGACACCCGAGCTGAGGGATCACTTGATCTTCTCGCTCGCCCTCGGAACGGGCCTGCGGCTCGGCGAGCTGGTCGGTCTCGATGTGGGCGATGTGTTCTTCCCGACCAGCGTACCGCGCGAACGGATCCGCGTCCGCGCCGCGATCGCCAAGCGTGGACGCGTGGGCGACGTGTTCCTTCCCGAAGCGCTCGTTCCCAAGCTTGCGCGCTTCTGGAATTACAAGCGAGAGCGGAATGAATCGACGTCGCCGCATGCCCCGCTATTCTGCGGGCTCTCGCGCCGCCGCGTCTCGACGCGACGCGTGCAGGTGCTTTTCCACGAGTGGCAAGAACGGGCGAACTTTTCCCGGAGCTACGGATTCCATTGCTTGCGGCACAGCGCCGTCAGTTCCGTATACCGCTCGTCCCGCGACCTGTTCCTCGCGCAACGATTCGCCCGGCACGCCTCGCCGCTCACCACCGTGATCTACACCCATCCATCCGACGAGGAGCTACGTGACGGCGTCCGCGACCTGCTCTGCTGAGGTCCGCTAGATCCAAACGCGGGACGTCCCGACGGTGATTCGATAGCTCGGAGCCATCCCGGCGAGCCACGCGTAGGTGAACGCGAGACTGAAGTGATTGGGACCGGTCCGGATGTACCGGTACTTCTTGAT
>CAMPIC010000652.1 GCA_946886185.1 uncultured bacterium | reverse complement strand
CAGAGCTGATCGCGAACGGCGCGTCGATAGAACGCAAATTGCCGGAGCAAACCTTCACAGGTGAATCCGAGCTTCTCCAGGACACGCACGGAAGCCCGGTTTCCTGGTTCGACATACGCTTCGATCCGGTTGAGCTCCAGATTTTCGAAGCCGTATCGGACGACCGCCTGCATCGCCTCGGGCACATAGCCTCGGCCCCAATACTCCTTGGCGAGGTCGTATCCGACGATGCCGCGCCTCGCTTCGGAACGCTCGAAGCGGTTGAACCCGCAAGTTCCGATTAGTTTGGAGTTTTTCGACGTGGACGAGGCCGAGCTCTCGCCGCGACCCGGCAGAGCGATCGCCCAACGGATGCCCACGCCGCGTCGCTCGCGTTCGGCGAAGAACGCGATCAGCTCGTCCGCTTCTTGTTTCTTCTGGAACGGATCGATGTCGTAATACCGAAGCGTCTCGTCATCCGAGAAGATCTCGAAGATCGAGGATCGGTCGCGCTTGGTAATCCGTCGGAGAAACAATCGCTCCGTGCGGAGCTCCGGGAAACGGCGGGCTACCGCGGTGATGCTCTGATTCATGCGCCGTTCGTCCTCTTGCCCCTCGCATCGTCCTCGGGCCGCTTCATGGAAGCGATGGCCGGATGTCGAGCGATCTTCACCATGGCTCGCCGCACCAATGTCTTCCCCGGCTCGATCCTCGGCCAGGGAGAGGCGCCCGATGGATGCGGCAACGGAATCAGGTCGGTCGCATGCCCTGCGAAGGTCACCCGAAAACGCTTCCCCACCACCGTGTCGAGGCGATCGAACGGCATGAACTGCGCGATCGCGAGCTTGCCGACCGGGATGACGAGCTCCGGTTGGAGTAGATCCATCTCACCTCGAAGCCAGCTCGAGCAATTGGAGATCTCCTCCGGGTCAGGAACTCGATCGCCCCCGGTGACCTTCTTTCCGGGGAAACACCGACACACTGCTGCCATGTAGATGGACGCGCGAAAGGCGTCCTCATCGAGACCACAGTACTCCTCGAACCAGCGGAACATCGTCTTGCCCGCCGTCCATGCAAAAGGGCGACCCAGCTTCGGCTCTTTGTCTCCGGGGGCCTGCCCAACCAAAAGCACCTTGCTCACGACCGGTCCGCCGCTCACCGGAGGAGGATACATGCGCGGACATCGCCGGCACGCACGCAGCGCGCGGACATGATCGGCGAGGCGAGTTTGCGGATCGTCACGCCGTCCTTTTGTAGCCTTGGTCAAAGCTCTCCCCATTCGTACAACGGCGGCCGCCTCTGAAGACGGATAGGCGGTTCCCCTTGGATCGGTCGAAGCATCGGGCGCATCGATCGTGGCGTCCGGATTACTAACATGTTGTCCTGCAAAAAGTTACGGCTCAATCGCTCAGAACGCCGGAGCATGAGCCTCAATGTATCCGACTCACGGTCGGGACGCAGGGAGTCTATCTTTCAATCCCGGCCAGGGACAGGCGCAAGTTCCGTAAGTGATTGATACACAGCACGCTGTGCCTTAGCTGGCAATACTGGGTTTGGTTTGGCCTGCGAGTTGCACAGAGAGCAACAACCCGCGGATAGCGCGAACCGACGGTGCCGCGGGGGGGATGCTCACAAAAGGCGCTGGTCGTCCGGCGTTGCTCGCACGATGTGCGGCGGCGCGAAACCTAACCCTCATGTGAGTTGGTTTCGACGGTCCAGGTGTTCCCGGAAGCGAGAGCCACTCGCGTCCGATGCCCCGGACCCTGGATCGTCGAACCGGTCCCTTTTTCTCCACTCCGGCCCGTCCACCGGAGGCCATACGGACCCGCTCCGGCCCGTCTAACCGGAGGCCAAAAGGACCCACTCCGGTCTGTCCACCGGAGGCCAAAAGGACCCACTCCGGTCTGTACCCGGAGACCCAAGGACCCGACTCCGGAGCCGTCCTCCCCGGAGTCCAAGCAAAGTCTACGTATTGCAACGTTCGAGGTCGTGCCTGGACTTGTCCGAACAGGACTTCCTTCCCGCTTTCGCTGTCTTCATTTCGATCCACACCACGCCAGGGAGGCTGGACAAAAAAAAGGGAGGTTCATAGCACATGTCTCTACAGGACCCATCGAAAGCCACCGCGGCGCGGCGAGCATTCGCGTTGACTACTCTTTTCGCTTCTCTCTTCGTGGCTTTCTCGATGCCGATTCTTGCCGAGGACCCCGTTCGCGCTGAGGAGCCCCTCCAACCTGATATCCGGGAAGCCAATCCTGCCGGTGGATGCTGCATGCCCGACGGCACATGCACGATCAAGTCGATGAGCGAGTGCCTGGATGACGGCGGCGTCTTCCTCTCGAGCGACGATCCATGCGACCTTCCCTGCGCCGGCGCCTGCTGCCTTCCCGATGGAAGCTGTATCGTCGTTTACCAGAGCCAGTGCCGCGATCAGGGCGGCGTATTCAAAGGCCCGCAGATCACGTGCGATCCACTTCCATGCTCCGGGGCATTCGGAGCCTGCTGCCTCCCCACGGGGTGCGTGTTTCAGGATGAGGAGTCTTGCATTCGGATCGGCGGCACGTTCCT
>CAMPIC010000651.1 GCA_946886185.1 uncultured bacterium | reverse complement strand
CTACGAGACGATCGTCAACACCTTCCCCAGGATCGAGTTCATCGCGATCAACGAGTGGTGGTGGACCGCGAGCTGCGAATACAGCGACGTGGTGTTCCCGGTGGACAGCTGGGCGGAGCTGAAGTACCCGGACATGTCGATCAGCGTGACGAATCCGTTCCTCTACGTCTTTCCGACCACTCCTCTCGCGCGCATCCACGACACCCGAAGCGACGCCGAGGTGGCCGCCGGCATCAGCAAAGCGTTGGGGACGCGTACGCGCGATTCCCGCTATGAACGCTACTGGGCGTTCCTCGAGCAGGGGGGGATGCGGCCGTATCTGCAGCGGATCCTCGATCATTCCAACTCCACGCGGGGCTATCGCATCGAGGAGCTCGAGGCGAAGGCGGCGGAAGGGATCCCGGCGATTCTCCAGACGCGCACCTATCCCAAAGTCGGGGGATGGGAACAGGGGAACGAAGGGCGTCCCTGGTATACCAAGACGGGACGGCTCGAGTTCTACCGCGAGGAGCAGGAGTTCCTCGACTCGGGGGAGAACGTGGTGGTGCACCGCGAGCCGATCGACTCCACCTTCCACGAGCCGAACGTGATCGTGGCGGATGTGCGGCACCCGTTGCTCCGACCGGTTCGTCCCGAAGAATACGGCGTGGACCCGGCGGATCAGAGCGGCGATGCGCGCCAGGCGCGCCATGTCGTCCGCTCCGTGGCCGAAGTGGTCGCGTCCAAGCATCCGCTCCACGATCAGGGGTATCGATTCATCTTCCACACTCCGAAGTATCGTCATGGCGCGCACACCACCGCGGTGGACACCGACGTGGTGGCGATCTGGTTCGGTCCCTTCGGTGACATGATGCGCGAAGACAAGCGAAAGCCGTACATCAACGAGATGTACGTCGACATCAATCCGGCCGACGCGCGTTCCCTGGGAATCGAGGACGGCGACTACGTTTGGATCGACGCCGACCCGCATGATCGGCCGTTCAAGAAATGGCAGGAAAATCCGGAGTGGTACAAGATCGCGCGTCTCATGGCGCGCGCCCGCTACTACCCGGGCACCCCCCTCGGCGTCACTCGCATGTGGCACAACATGTACGGAGCCACCTACGGCTCGGTCCGGGGGGCGGAAACCAACCCCGATGGAATGGCCCGTTCGCCCGAGACCGGCTATCAGTCGCTTTTCCGCACGGGTAGCCACCAAAGCTGCACGCGCGGCTGGCTCAAACCCACCTGGATGACCGACTCGCTCACCGTGAAAACCGACTTGGGCCAGGTCGTCACGCAGGGATTCGTGCCCGATGTCCATTGCCCCACCGGCGCGCCACGCGAATCGATCGTGAAGATCTCGCTGGCGGAGCCGGGAGGAGAAAACGGGGAGCGGCTGTGGCGTCCCGCCCGCCTGGGTTATCGGCCCGGCTACGAATGCGCCACGCTCCTGAGCTTCTTGGCAGGCGAATTCGCGGAGGTCTCATGACGCAGCGTCCCAACTGGCACATCGGGCGACCGATGGAGTATCCGTACGACGCGGCCAAGCCGGCGCGTCAGGTCGCGTACATCTTCGACACCAACAAGTGCATCGAGTGCCAGACCTGCACGGTCGCGTGCAAGAGCGCCTGGACCAGCGGCAAGGGACAGGAAACGATCTTCTGGAACAACGTCGAGACCAAGCCGTACGGCGGCTATCCCATGGGATGGGATACCAAGCTGCTCGAAATGCTCGGTCCGGCGAAGTGGAGCGGTTCGAAGCTCGACTCGCAGACGATCTTCGAGCGGGGGACAGCCAAGGAGCCGCCGCTCGGCCATCGCCCCACCGAACGGGACTATTCCGCTCCCAACCTCGGTGAGGACGACGTCTCGAGCCCGATCGAG
This sequence comes from uncultured bacterium, assembly GCA_946886185.1. Next base: position 684 of record CAMPIC010000651.1, on the reverse strand, counting down.
GGCGGCCTCGCGTTCCACGGAACGCATCCTTCCTGGATGTTCTATCTCGCGCGGATCTGCAATCACTGCGACCACCCGGCGTGCGCGGCGGCCTGTCCCCGCAAGGCGATCTACAAGAGGACGGAGGATGGGATCGTCCTGGTGGATCAGGAGCGATGCCGCGGCTATCAGGAGTGCATTCGCGCGTGCCCGTACAAGAAGGTGTTCTACAACGCGATCAACCGCGCGAGCGAAAAGTGCATCGGCTGCTTCCCGCGGGTGGAAAACGGGGAGGTTGCGCTCTGCGTCGAGTCGTGCATCGGCAAGATCCGCATGCACGGATTCCTGACGACGCAAGGAGAGCCGCGCGCCGACAACCCGCTCGACTACATCGTCAAGTTCCGCAAGCTCGCCCTGCCGCTCTATCCGCAGGCGGGAACGGGTCCGAACGTGTACTACGTTCCGCCGCTGCACGTGCCCACCGGCTTCCTGGAGCAGCTCTTCGGTCCCGGGGTCGATGCCGCCAAGGAGACGTATCGCAACCTGGCCGGTGATCCCCAGCTCTTGGGCGCGCTCCTCCTCAGCGATCATCCCCTGTCGCTGGATGACTTTGTCGAGCAGCTCGATATTTCCAAAGCCAACGCCAGCATGAACATCCGCACGCTCGAAAACATGGGCATGGTGCGGCAGGTGTGGGTGCGGGGC
>CAMPIC010000650.1 GCA_946886185.1 uncultured bacterium | reverse complement strand
CGGTTTTGTGTATAAGAGACAGGCCGCGGCGAGGGCGATCCGTCCACGAGCCGCGCGCGGCGCTATTCGAGATCGAAGCGGCAGACCTCGCGGACTTCCTCGACGCGCTGCTGGATATCGGCCCGGGTGAGTTGCGTCAAACCTTCCACTCCGAAATCGTGCACGGTGTGGGAAGCGACTGCGGTCCCGTGGGCGAGGGCTCGCCGCACGCAGGCCGGATCGAGCGATGCGCCCCGGCTCGCCAGATACCCGAGCGTACCTCCCGCGAACGAATCCCCCGCGCCGGTGGGATCACGCACCTCTTCCACCGGAAACGCCGGTAGGGTGAACCACCCTTCCCGCGCCAGGCAAAGCACTCCGTGCTCGCCCCGCTTGATCACGACCAGATTGGGACCCATGCGCTGGATCTCCCGAGCGGCATGGAGCACGTTGATCTTGCCGGTGAGGAGCCGCGCCTCCTCGTCGTTCAAGAAGAAGATATCGGTGTGCTCGAGTACGCGCACCAGATCGTCAGGGCACGACTCGATCCAGTAGTTCATGGTGTCGAGCGCGACCAACAGAGGCGAATCGATCTGCCGCACCACCTCGAGCTGCAGCGCCGGCGCGATGTTGGCCAGGAGCACGACCGGAGTCTGCCGATAGCGTTCCGGCAGCTCCGGATGGAACGTCTCGAAGACGTTGAGCTCGGTGAAGAGCGTGACCCGACCGTTCATGTCGTCGGTGTAGCGCCCTCCCCAGCGAAACGTGCGCCCCGGGCTGAGCCGCAATCCTTCGAGATCGATTCCTTGATCGACGAAGAGTCGATGGTAGGCGGCGGGAAAGTCCTGGCCGGCGACCGCCACCATGCGGACCGGCGCATAGCGGATCGCCGCCAGAGCGAAATAGGAAGCAGATCCGCCCAGCGCTTCGTGGCGTTCCCCCGCGGGCGTGTGGACGGTGTCGAGGGCGACCGAGCCGACCACGAGGAGCGGCAAGGGCGAGGTCATGACCAAATCCTTTCCAGGCAACGAGGCATCTTCCACCGTGGCATCCCGCCGCATATCTCCGGACTCATCTGCTGGACCATCTCCGAGCTCATCCCGGCGCTCATCTCACCGTGAGTCCCCCCCGGAGTTCGTCACCTCGGAGATCTCTTCGCGAGGCGCTCCCGCCCAGAGCCGCTCCAGCATGTAGAAGCCGCGCGCTTCCTCGTGGAAGACGTGGACGACCACGTGCACGTAATCGAGCAAGACCCAACGCCGGTGGGCGCGCCCTTCCACATGCCAGGGGCGAAGGCCTTCCTTCTCCAGTGTCTCTTCGATGTGCTCGGTGACGGCGCGGACCTTCTGCTCGTTGTCCCCCGACACGATCACGAAATAATCGCATGCGGACGAGAGCTCGCGGAGGTCGAGCAGGACCGCGTCGTCCGCCTTCTTTTCGAGCGCGAGCTCCGCGATGCGGCGCGCGAGCGCGTGAGAATCGTCATTCATCGACGTCCCCGGAGGTTCGAATGGTGTGTGGTCTTGGTTGCGGTTGGAGCATCGGCCGTCAGTGCACGCGATTCACCGCGTACGCGACCGCCTTCTCCAGTGCGGAGCGGTGCACTCCCTGGGGAAGGAAGTCGAGACGCGTGAGAGCGGAATCGGCGTGCTGGAGCGCCTTGTCCCGACAGTAGTCGAGCGCGCCCGACTCGTCGAGGATGCGTCCGAGGCGGATCCACTCTTCATCGGTGCAGGCCTGGCGGCGAGCCAGCTCCCGGATGAAGCGGCGGTTGGCGGAGCCTTCCTCGCGCATCGCATAGATGAGAGGCAAGGTGATCTTGCCGGCGTGGAGATCGGAGGCGACCCCCTTGCCGAGCTGGTCGGCATCCCCCACGAAATCGAACAGATCGTCCGTCACTTGATATGCCCGCCCCAGATCCTCGCCGAACTCGTGCAGCGCGAGCACCTGCTCATCGGCCATCCCTCCGAGCAATCCTCCGATCTCCGCGGACGCGCCCATGAGCGAGGCGGTCTTTTCGTTCAGGAGATGGAAGTAGTCCTGCTCGGAAATGTCGATGTCATCCTTCTGCTCGATCGCCAGCACCTCTCCGACCGTCATCCGATAGGTCGTTCGCGCGACCACAGGCACCACTTTGGGAAGGTCGCGATCGATCAGCTCCACGAACGCTTTCGTGTAGATGTAGTCGCCGAGGATGGTGGAGACCTGGTCGTTGAAGAGCGCGTTCAAGGTCGGCAGTCCGCGGCGCACCGCGCTCCGATCGATCGTGTCGTCGTGGATGAGCGTGGCGGTGTGGATCAGCTCGATGACGCTGGCCGCGAATACCGTGTCATCCGGATTGCTCTTCCCCATCTTGGCGATGAGCATCAGGACGGTGGGGCGGAACCGCTTCCCGCTCACACCCAGGAGATGCTCGGAGACCCCGCGGAGGATGAGGAGGGGACTCTCGAAAAAGCGGGCCATCGCCTGGTCGAGGGAATCGAGCTCTGTTCGAACCGGCTGCTGCAGCTCCTGGAGTTGTGTGTCCGCCTGGACGGATCGCATGAAAGACTCGAGGTTGGACAGCGACAAG
>CAMPIC010000649.1 GCA_946886185.1 uncultured bacterium | reverse complement strand
CTTGATTTCCATCGTGGCCTCCGTTGTCTTGGTCTCGTCCTTCGCCTGGCTTCCAACCGCCAAAAAACCCGCCGTGACCACGCCGAGGGAGACTGCGGCGAACCGGCGGATTGCCGTGGGATTCATGAATCGGACCTCCTGTGAACTATATGGATGCGACGCCGCCGCGCGGCGATCACATGTTTGGTAGTCTAGCGGGGCTCCCGGCGGACCGGACACTCGCGCTAGAACCTCTCCGGGCGCGAGTGAGTTCCGAGGACTTCTCGAACCGGACGCTGACTACGGAACGGTACCGGGTGTCCGGTCCCCTCGCCTATCCTTGCTTCACCCGGGGACTGCCCTCCTCGCCGGCATCGTCGGTCGTTGTCCACCGGCTATCTGGATCGCCTCATCATGCAGAAAGCTGCCTCGCCTGACCTCCGGCAAGGAATTTCGGCCTCGGCCCGATCGATCCTGGGTTGAGCCCAATTTCCCGGCATGGCAACATCCGCACCTACCGATTTCCGGGAGTCCCATGAAAAGAAGAGATTTCGTGCAGAGAGCGCTCCCCGCGGCGGCCTTGGGCATGGCCGGCTGCGCGAGCGGAGATTCCTCCGACCGGAGCGGGTCGGAGGCCGATTCCCTTCCCTCGATCCAGACCTCTCCCACCGTGCGTTGGACCCTCACCTCGAGCTTCCCCTCCGCGCTGGACACCATCTATGGAAGCTGCGACGTCCTCGCGGAACGGGTGGCGGCAATGTCGGAAGGGCGCTTCACCATCCGCGTGTTCGAGCCGGGAGAGATCGTGCCCGCCCTCCAGGTGATGGATGCGGTGCAGCAGGGCACGGTCCAGGTCGGCCAGACCGCCAGCTACTACTTCATCGGGAAGAATCCCGCCCTCGCCTTCGACACCTGCCTTCCGTTCGGGATGTCGTCGCGGCAGCAGACCGCATGGCTCTTCGAAGGAGGCGGACTGGAGCTCGTGCGCGAGCTGTTCGCCGACTTCGGCATCCTCCCCTTTCCCGCGGGCAACACCGGAGCGCAGATGGGCGGCTGGTTCCAGCGCGAGATCCATACCGCATCCGACCTGCGCGGCCTCAACATCCGCATCCCGGGAATCGGTGGTGAAGTGATGAGCCGCCTGGGTGCGACCGTTCAGGTGTTGGCCGGAGGAGAGATCTATCAGGCTCTCGAGCGAGGCGCGATCGACGCCGCGGAGTGGGTGGGACCTTATGACGATGAGAAGCTCGGATTCCACCAGGTCGCGAAGTACTACTACTATCCGGGTTGGTGGGAGCCGGGCCCCTCGCTCTCCTTCTACGTGAATCGCAACGCGTGGGACAAGCTGCCGCGGACCTACCAGGAGATCTTCACGAGCGCGGCGCACCAGGCCGCGACCACGATGCAAGCACGCTACGACGCGCGCAATCCCGCCGCTCTCCAGCGGATCGTGCAGTCGGGAGTGGAGATTCGTCCCTTCTCCGACGAGATCATGGAGGCGGCGCGGGCACAGGCGAACGCGTATTGCGAGGAGAACGCGGCGCGCGATGCGACGTATCGGCGGGTGTATGACGCCTGGAACAAGTCCCGGCGCGACCTCTTCGACTGGTTCGGAACCGCGGAGCTGGCCTACGCCCGCTTCACATTTCCGCGCTGATCTCGCACGAAGCTCTTGCTGATCCGGTCAGTGCACCGGGCATCGCCTTCGTCCCATCGCCATGCGCCCGCCCATGGGCCCGCCGCGGCGCCAATACCGGATAACGGCACGACCCAGCCCGGACAACGAGCTACTTGAGCGCGCTCATCGCCACGTTCGCGATCGCGTCCAGGATTTCCCGCTTCGGCGAGACCTTGGCGAGCACTCCCATCCCCTGGACTGTGCTCGTCAAGAACCGCGCGTAGTCGTTGAGGAGATGCGCGTTCGTGATCTCTCCGCGGCGATGGGCGCGGCTGAGCGCGTGATAGAAGTCCGCCTGGAGCCGGTGCAGATACGCTCCGGTCTTCTCCGCGGCCAGTGTGTCGTGCGGAGCGAGCTCGACGGTAGTGTTCGTCATGAAGCACCCGCGCGAGCCTCCCTCGCTCGTGAAACGGTCGATCTGGTCATCGAGAAATCGGCGGATGCAGGGGAGCCCGTCGTCCGAGGACTCGAGGATGGCCAGGCTGTCGCCGGCGCGATCCTGCTCGTAGCGGTCGCACGCGGCCAGGAACAGGTGCTGTTTGTCCCCGAACGTGCTGTAGAGGCTGAATCGATTGATCCGCATGTGCGCGACCAGGTCCTTGATCGACGTCGCCTCGTACCCTTTCTTCCAGAAAAGATCCGTGGCGCGGTCCAGCACCACGTCAGGATCGAACTCTTTCGAGCGGGGCATGATGCATTTCCTTATGGCGTAAAATTCAGCTAATTCGTTGTCTACGTATTACTTGCACACCCAAGCATATGCATTGCGGAATGGATGTTCAAGAAAATTGCGCGCGACCGGCAGTGGCGACCCCCCATGCTACGAGAGAGCGGCTAGATCACCACAGGACGATGCCGGGGAAGAGGCAGATCAACGCGAGCCCGATCAGCTGAATGAGGAT
>CAMPIC010000648.1 GCA_946886185.1 uncultured bacterium | reverse complement strand
CCCTTGGCGAGGCGCTGTCCCTTCTGGGCTCGGTCCAAGATGCCAGCGAGCCGCTCCAGATCCCGCACATCGGCCATGGGCTTGCTCTTCACGATCTCGCCGAGCTTGCCCAGGAGGGCCTGCCAGAGCCGGAAGTGACCGACGTTCAAGGTGACGCGGTCGGTCGCGATCTTCTCGATAAACATCTCGGCGGCGCGGATATCGATTTTCGAGCGGAGACCGTCCCAGTCCTCCTCGCGCCGCCATTTGCCGATGGTGTGGGGTTTGACGGAGAGGCGGGCTGCGATCTCGGCATTGGTGCTCATCTCGCCGGTCAGATAGAGGCGCCGTGCTTCCTCGCGTACCTTGGCCTGGCTACGTTTCGTCGTTGCGCTCATCCGCACCCTCCCTGTCCACCAGAGTGTCCACCGCCGTGTTCCCCAACGTGTTCGCGCGGACGTCCAGGAACGTCCGGGCCAGAGCGGCAAGACCGCGTGCCTTGCGGTCCCGACCGGCTGTCCCGTCGCTCGCCAGTTCCACCGCCTGCTCGATCATCGTCTCCTGCTCGGGAGTGACCACGAAGGTCATGACGCGCGGGAGGACCTTCTCCTCCTCGGCGGCCTGCTCTTCGAGGAGCGCCGCGATCTCCTCCGCGGGGAACTCCAGAAGCGAATGCAGCTCCTCGAGCTGGCGGTCGGTCTCGGGGAGGAGGCCGGCGAGATCGTCGATGCTCATCTCGCCCAGCAGCTCGTGGAGGAGCTGGGCGCGGCGGATCGGCTGGTCCTGTCCTTCCAGACGGTTCAGGGTCGCCAGGAGCAGCTTGGCCTCGCGATCGTCCACATCCCACACGTCGCAGCGAGCTTCGGTGTGTCCCAGCTCGCGCAGGATCGCGATCCGATGATGGCCGTCCAGGACCTGGTACTTGCCGGACTGCTCGGGATGCCGTCGCACCACGAGGAATGGGTAGCGGCCGGTGCGCTTGATGTTGACCCGCAGCTTTTCCTGCAGCTCGGGCGGCATCACGTTCGAGTTGAGCGGATGCGCCACCAGATCGTCGAGCGCGACCATGCGGGCCCCGATGTGCTTCTCGGTCGTCTCAGCCGTCTGCTTATTCATCGTGCGGCTTCCTCCATGACGTTCTCGGTGGCGTTGTCGTGATCCCTCACCCGATTCCGAATTAGCGGCGACTCCGGATCCCAGCCCACCACCAGGAACTCCCGGTTCGTTTCCTTCTTCGCATCGGTGGCGACGGCCGGCAAATGCTGGTACTTCAGCTCGATCGCCTTAGTCTCGCGGCCCAGCCGCTTCATCTTCTCGGCCAGCGCGTCGATCCCGACCACGGCGTTGCCGAGCGAGAGGAGCCAGATAGGGATGTGCGTGGCTCGCTCCAAGAGTCCATCGATGAGGTTGGCGCCGTCACGAGCCGTGAATGGGCTGGTCGGACGCGAGGAGCCTTCCAAGATCGTGTCGATTACCTTGTATTCCCGTTCGTAGCTCATAACCCCCGGGTACGGTGGATCGAAGTAGGCGACGTCGGCGGGGATGGTGGGGAGCGCATCCAAGATGCTCCCCTTACGCACCGTGGCTGTTCCCTGGAACACGCCCGCGTTGATCTGCTGCGCCAGCGCCCAGAGCTTGTCGGGCCGCGTGATGCGCAAGCCGTCCACGTAGTGGTGCACGCAGCTCTGGGTGATCGATTCGTACTCGCCGGTCGACACGCGGTGGATCGTTCCGGCCCGCACCTGGCTCATGGCGTGGCAGAGGAGCGCCACCCGAACGCCCAGGAGGCGGTACAGGGCGCCCTTGGCCTCATCGGGCGTGGACGCGGCCACGGTTAGGACCCGGTCGAGAAAACGCGCCTGGGCGCGCGTGAACGTCGCGGGTGCCATCGTCTCTTCGACCCGTCCGGGCGGGTCGTCGGTCGGTGCCGCGACGCGCAGGACGTCTTCGTGCGTCAGTCGGACGCGATTGTTCTCGATCAAGGCCTGGCCCGTCACGATGGCGCGCTCCGCGATGTCGGTCGACACCACCCGGAACCCCTGTGCCTTCGCGAACAAGGAGACCGATCCGCCTCCCAAGAAGCCGTCCAGGAATGTCCTCATGGGCCACTCGCGCCTGGGCAACAAGCGATCCACTTCCCGGAAGATGAGCGGACAAAGTCTGCGCTTCCCGCCTAGATATGGAGGCAAAGACCCCCACAGGGAAAGCCTGCGATTCCGGCTCATTCTATTTCCTCCAATGCATCACAAAGACCTTGAGGTGAGCGCGCATGCAGCGCGTTTGTTGTGTTGCGGCGAGCACGGTGCTCGCGGCACGAACGGGAGGACGAAGCATGGAGAACACCGACGGGATCCGGCTGAAGCCCGCCGTCCGGTACATCGAACTGGTCGGCGAGATCTTGGAACTGGCCACGACCATCCGGAGCACGGTGGGCGACCGGGTCCGCCCCACACCGTGTGAGGTGCACTGGGGTCACGTAGGCGACGCAGAGTGGACGCGCAATCAGCTCGCGCACGTCCTGGCGGTCATTCGGGGCGAGGAGGGCAAGTAACTCATGACGGTCGACGAGATGATCGAGCGACTGCAAGAT
>CAMPIC010000647.1 GCA_946886185.1 uncultured bacterium | reverse complement strand
ATCCTGGAGTGGTTCAATCCGGACTGCCCGTTCGTGAAGAAGCATCACCAGATGTTCCGATCGATGCACGACACGTACCACGCGGCGCAGGAGCAGGGCGCCGTCTGGCTCGCCGTCAACTCCGCAGCCCCGGGCAAGCAAGGCGCCGGTGTGGAGTACAACGCCGAAGCGCGCAAGAACTACGGCATTGAGTACCCGCTTCTCCTGGATGAAGCCGGGACCGTGGGGAAGGCGTACGGAGCGCGCACCACTCCGCACATGTTCGTGATCGCGGCCGACGGCACGCTCGTCTACCAGGGCGCGATCGACGACAGCCCCAGCACCGACAAGCTCGGCGAGACGAATTACGTCCTGACCGCGCTGGAGGCGATCAAGGCGGGCAAGGCGGTGGGAACCGCGAATACCAAGCCATACGGGTGCAGCGTTAAGTACGTGTCCTGAGCGATCGAACCGAGTTGGATCGCAGGCCGGGGTTACGGAGCGGCTCACTTTCGAGTGGGCCGCTTTCGTTTTGCTCCGCTCGAGGCCGACCCTGAATCCGGCCCCCCACACTCCCGACCGGGCGGCCTTCGCTTTCCTCCGCGCGCCACATTCCCCCGGCAGCTTTCGTCTGGCCTCCGCGCAAGGCAGAATGCGACCCGGGAGGGAGAGATGAAGTTCCGACTCGAGTCGGGCACGAGTGATCCGGCCGCCGCGCTCGTCCTGTGCCTACACGGACAGGGGATGAACGAGGATGCGTTCGCCGCACCTCTCCGGAGACTGTTCTCGCTGCCCGCGCACTTCCTGATCCCGCGCGCGACCATTCCCATGGGCGATGACGGCGGGGCGAGCTGGTATCACTACGACGGTGACCAGGGACGTTTCGTGCGTGAGCTCGAGAGAGTCGAACAGGAGCTTCTGCGCTTCGTGTCCGAGGTGGAACGCGCGCACGGGCTCGAGCCCGCCGCCCGAATCCTCTTCGGATTCTCACAGGGAGGGTACGCCGCCGGATGGGTTGCCCTGCGGAATCCGGAGATCTTCCGCGGACTCATCGTTTCGGGGGCGCGGGTGAAAACCGAGAGCCTCGACTGGCATGATCCGCGCATGGCTGGGGCCGCCGGCATCAGGATTCTCCTTTGCCACGGCAGGAGGGATCGGTTGGTCCTTCCGGAGGCGGCGGAGCGAAGTCACCGGGAGCTTGCGGAGCGCGGATATTCGGTGACGACCCAGACGTTCGGCGGCGGCCATGGGATCCATCGCGAACAAATCGGAGCGATCGCGACCTGGCTCAGAGTGAATTTCCTCTGAGCCAGCCTCAGGAATGTTGCTACGCCTGCTCGCCCGATTCCGATGGCGACCAGTCGTCGCGCCGAGCGCGCGGTCGGCTGCTCCCCGTGCGGGGAGGGTTGCCTTCGCCGGGCCGCCGCTTGCCAGCGAACGGCCACCAGAACGGCTTACCCTTCGCGCTCGCGAAGCTCACGGCGAACTTGTTGTTCTTTCGCGGCTGCGCATGCGATTGCGACGGGCGGTCGCGCCGGTCCGATGATCCGCCGCGCGGAATCCCTCGGTCCGACCGAGGCCTCTCATTCTGGGGCATCGGACGATCCGAGCCGGCATGCCGATCACGACTGGCGCGCCGATCCGCACTCGCGAATCGGCCTTGGCTCGCGTTCCGATCCCGACGCGGTTCGGTGGGAGTCGCCTGACCGCTCCTACTTGCGCCTCCGCCGTGGGCGACATATCGATCCTGGTTCGTCCGCCTGCCCGAGCTCGGGTGCCGGTCCGAGGCCGCTGGCCTCGAAACCTGCGCGGATCCCGAGCGGTTCGACCGACGCGTCCGATTCGAAGAGCTCGAACGAGCAGCCTCTGCGGGACGATGCGGTCGGCCCGGCATCCGTTCCGCTCGCGCCACATCCGAGGAAGCTCCGTTAGAACGAGCTCCGGTAGAACGAGCTCCGTTAGAACGAGCTCCGTTAGAACGAGCTCCGTTAGAGCGAGCCGGGTTAGAACGAGCCGCGTTAAAGCGAACCACGTCAGACGAAGCGACGTCGGAGTATGCATCTGCCATCGCCGCGGTAAGACCCGCCGCGCGCGGAGGACGAGCCGCGACCTCGATGGACGGGTTCAGCAGTCGCTCGATCTCGCGGAGCAGCTCCCGCTCCCCACGCGACACGAGCGAAACGGCCCGGCCCACCTCTCCCGCTCGGCCGGTGCGTCCGATCCGGTGGATGTAGTCCTCCGGCACCTGCGGCAGGTCGTAGTTCACGACGAGCGGAAGCTGCCGAATGTCGAGTCCTCGCGCTGCCACGTCAGTCGCGACCAGCACCGAAGTGCGACCCGACTTGAACTCTCCCAGCGCGCGGGTACGCGCGGCCTGGCTCTTGTCGCCATGAATCGCGGCTGCCGCGAATCCGGCCCGCTGGAGCTGCCGGCAGAGACGATCCGAACCGTGGCGGGTGCGGCAGAAAATGAGCGCCTGGCGATCGGATCCGCTCGAGAGCATGTCGATCAGAAGATCCTTCTTCTCCTCGCGTTCGACCATGTGACGCGCGTGCGACACCTGCGGCGCGGCGCTGTTGGGACGCGCGATC
>CAMPIC010000646.1 GCA_946886185.1 uncultured bacterium | reverse complement strand
TTGTAAGAGGGTCGCGCATTCCCAGGGTGCTCCGCCAGCGTCCGTCTGGACGCCTTCCGACGTGCATCCACCGTCAAACTATCTACGTTATCATGTGATCCGGCGAACCGCTACGGCGGCTGCCGCCTTCCGGGATGCCAGGAATGGGTCGCGGTGATCATGGAGGCCGGTCCAGGTGCTCGATCCGAAGCTCGTGCGGGATATCGTCGCGATCGTCGAGGAAACCGACGTCGAGATCAAACTGCGCGAGGCGATGCGGCTGACGACCCGCGCGCAGTCCGGCCCGATCGAAGCGGCTCCTCGGGGCGACGGAACGGAGACGGAACGATCCGGTCCTTCACGAGCCGAACCGTCGCGATCCGATCCACCGCAGTTCGATCCATCGCACGATCCGTCGCAGTCCGATCCGTCACGACCGGAACAGTCCCTATCCGCGGCATCCTCGCGCCAAGGGGGCTCAATACGGCCCGGGCGTCCGGCTTCGTGGACGATCCTTCCGCCGGGAGAGCTCGCGGATCGGCCGAAGCTCGGCTCCACGCGCGGCCGGTATCTGCTGCTCCACTCGGTCGCGCACATCGAGCTGAGCGCGGTCGAGCTTGCGCTGATGGCGGTGGCCGATTTCCCCCAGCAGCCCGGCGAGTATCACCGGGCGATGCTCCAGGTGGCTCGCGAAGAGGTGATCCACACGCGGATGCTGCTGCATCGGCTGCGCGAGCTGGGCGGTGAGCTCGGGTCAGACCCGGTCCATCTCGCGCTCTTCGAAACGGCCAGCGCGCACTCCGACTTGCCGGCACGGCTGGCGGTGGTGCCGCGCATCCTCGAAGCGCGCGGGCTCGATGTTTCCGAACGGCTCCGCGATGGGCTGATTCGCGCGGGCGATCCCGAGAGCGCCGCAATTCTGGAGCGCATCTATCGCGATGAGATCGGCCACGTGCGCACCGGCACGGTCTGGTATCGCGAAGCGTGCGCGCAGCGAGGAATCGACGGAGAAGCCTACTTCCTCGAGATGATGGAAAAGTTCCGGCCGCGCCGCGGCGGCATCGGCCCGATCGATCACGACGGGCGGCGCTCCGCCGGCTTCACCGAACGCGAGCTGGAAGGCCTCGCGGGCAACCCGTCACTATCATAGGTACGATCGTAGGTTTACCCGAACGATGACGCGGCGCCCGATGAGCGGCTTCGCGGAAGAACCCTCATCGCGTCCGTAGATTCACCCGAGAACGCGGACGCGGCTTCTGCGAAAGATCCTCGTCGCGATCGCAAGTTCACCGGAGAACCACCACGCGTCTCGTGTCCGTCCGTCCCTCGCCCCGAGCGCGGACGAAGTAGATTCCGCTCGCCATTTCATTGCCTGAATCGTCGCGCGCATCCCAGATCGCCTCATGGACTCCGCGCGTTCCCGACGATGCGCCGCGATCGACCAGCTCTCGCACGCACCGGCCGTTGGTGTCGAAGATCTGGACGGAAACGCCCGACTCACCTGGCACCGAATACAAGATACGGATCTCTCCCGGGGAGGGATTCGGAATCGGTTCGGCCAACAGCCTTCCTTCCTCGATCGCGGTTCCGCGCTGGATGGTTCGCAGCCACCAACGGTCTGGATCCAGCTCGACGCGAATGACGGGGTGGCTTGCGGTCAGGGTCGCGTTCTCGAAGCGAGAGCGTTGATGCACGATGACCGAGGTGCTGTCTCCGTCGTCCGAATACATGCGCACTTCCCACGGCATCGGGAAGAAGTCGGGATTGGCCGGATACGGCGAACCCTTCGGATAGAGCGGAGCATCCTGGATCTGCTCCAGCGACACGAAGACATCCGTCTCGTTGCCGCGCGGCTGGGCGGTCCAGTCGAAACGCACCGTCGGCCGGTCCGTGCCGTACACCCACGGTCCGAAGAACCAACGCAGATCGCGGTTGGCGCTTTCCTCGACCAGCCTCACGAAATCCGCGGTCGAAGCGTTCTGGTACTTCCGGCGGGGGAGGTTGACCTGGTCGCGTAGGATCTGGAGGAAGAGCGCATCACCTTCCTCTTCTCCGAACTCGACGCGCATGACCCAGCGAAGGGAATGGAGCACCCACGCGCCTTTCCAGTAGACGGTCGCTCCCTAGGTGGCATCCGGATCGTCGATCGGACCGTCGAGGAAGTTGTAATGGCGGCGCTCTCGCAGCCAGCGCTGTCCGGCGGCGAGCCCGCCGCGCGACTCCGCGAAAAGAGCTTCGCAGTACGTGGCGAACCCTTCGGCCAGCCATATGTCGTCGAAGGTGGTTGGTGTGACCGCATTGCCGAACCATTGATGCGCCAGCTCGTGCGCGATCGCCCAGGCGCTGCTGCCGTCGCCAGGAAGGAAGGTGCGGCCCAGGCTGGTCATGGTCTGATGCTCCATCGCGCCGCCCCAGATCACTTCGGCATGCCCGTACTTCTCGATCCCGATGTCCGGGTTGGCGAATGGATACGGTCCGAAGAGATCTTCGAAAAGGGCCATCGACTCATGCACGGAGGCGAGGTCGACGCGCGCTCTTTCCTCATCCTCCGGAAACACGAAGTTCTGGATCGGAAACGAGATGCCGTTCTCCTCC
>CAMPIC010000645.1 GCA_946886185.1 uncultured bacterium | reverse complement strand
CGCTGGTACTGGCTCGGCTGCTTCGCCGCCGGGCTTGGCGTGATCAGCAAGGGCCTCGGCTTCCTCGCGCTGCTGGCGCTGCTGCCGTACGCGACGATGCGCGTGGGTCGGTGGAACGGGCTCGCGCAACTGGGCGCCGGCAACGACCGCTTCCTGTTCACGGATCGCGTCCTCGAAGCGGCCGACCTCCGCATAGGCCGCTGCCAAGGTCGCGCGGAGGGCAGGTTGGCCGGGATGGTCGGTCACCAGCTTTTCGGCAAGCCTCTGGGCTTCCGCTCCGTCGCGCAGTCGCCCATCCGGATGTGTGGCGAGGATCCAGGCGAGCTCGTTCGCGACGTCGGCTCGATCGGGAAGCGCGCGGGCGGCCTCTCGATAGACCTCGAGCGCGCCGCGCGCATCTCCGGTGCCGAACAGGAGCCGTGCCAGGCGAAGGTGCGGCTCGGCCAGATCGGGACGCGCCTCTCGCGCCGCGCGCACTTGCGTCATCGCGCCGGTGACGTCTCCCGCGGAAAGCATGATGTCGGCCAGACCCAGACGCGGCTCCACGTAACGAGGATTCAGCTGAATCGCCGTCTCCAGATGAGTGCGTCCTTCTTGGGGGCGCCCCTGCAACAGGAGCGCGAGGCCCGCGTTGTAATGAGCTTCGGGAAAGTCGGCGTCGAGACTCACCGTAGTGAGGAATTGTTCCAACGCCCGGGGGACATCACCGGACTCTGCAAGCGTGATTCCCAGATTGAAGTGAGCATCCGCGTTCGACGCATCGAGGGCGATGGCGTTGCGATACTGTTCGATTGCTTCGGCGCGCCTACCCTGATCGATCAGCGCGTTGGCGAGATGGAAGTGCGCCTTGACCGCGCTCGATCGGAACTGTTCGCGCACGACCGCTCCGTCCGCACCCTTCGCCAGCTCGTCCAGTCGCGTGAGGAACTGGCGGTACTCTCGCTCCGCCGTTTCCAGGTCGTTCTGCGCGGCAGCGACGCCTCCCAGGAGCAGATGCGCGTCGATGATCCGCGGATAGTCCGCAAGGAGCTCGGCGCAGAGACGCTGCGCGCGCGCGTGATCGCCGGCCGACGTCGCCTGAGACGCTTCCAGGAAGATGGCATGCGCGCCGACGTAGTCTTTGGCGTCGGGGCGAGAACGATCGAACTGCAGATCCACGTTCCCTCCGCTTCCGGAGAGATAGCCGAGAGACTGCAATCGTTCTCGAGTCTCCCGGTCGGGTTCGGCGCCGCTGCCTGATCGCTCTCGTGTTTGTTCGGTGAGGATCTTTTCGAGCTGCGCTTCGAGGAAGGCCGCGCGGTTGGCGTTTTCCCCGATCACGTTGCGGAGCTCGCCCGGATCGGCTTGGAGGTCGTAGAGCTCGGGACGGGTCGATCGGATGAGCTTCCATCGCTCGGAGACGATGCCGAGGACCGGATTGCATCCGTAGCGCGCGGGATTGATCGACTCGCAGTAGAGGTAGCGGCGTTCTCTGCCCTCGGCCGGGTCGCCACCTGCGTCGCCCCCCGCGTCGCCGTCCGCGTCGCCGCCCGCGTCGCCGGGGAGATCCTCGCGCAGGCGGATCGACAGGTCGACGCCCGTCATGGAGTCGTTCGGCTCGAGGCCGCAGATCGCCAGAATGGTGGGGGCGACGTCGATGATCGAAACCGGATCCACGATCTGTCGTCCGGGCTGCGTTCCGGGAAGGCGCATCACCAGGGGAACGTGGATCGTGCTCTGATAGACGAAATAATCGTGCAGCTCTTCGCCGTGCTCTCCCAAACCTTCGCCGTGGTCTCCGATGATCACGATCGCCGTCGATTCGTACAGTCCGAACTCACGGAGATGGTCGAGCAGCTTGCCGATCTCGTCGTCGGTATACGCGATCTCTCCCGCATAGGGGTCGTCCGCGAACCGGGAAGCGAACGGCTCCGGAGGCTCGTACGCGGCATGCGGATCGAAGTAGTGCGCAAAGAGGAAGAAGGGCTTGTCCGCATCTTGCGAGCCGCTCGCGTATCGGTCCAGCCACTCGATGGCGCGCCGTGTCACTTCGCCGGCGCGGCGTTCGTTGCCTTCGTCGGGATGGAACGGATCTGCCGGTGCGGATCGCAGCTCGATCTCGCCGCTCCCTCCGAGATCGTCGTCGTAGGTGGCGAATCCCTGGTCGAGATGGAATCTCGAGTCGAGCACGAACGCCGATAGGATCGCGCCGGTCTCGTAGCCATGCTCTTGGAGCAGCTCGGCCAGCGTGACGTTGTCATCGGTGAGTCGGAAGTTGAGGTTGTCGTGGACTCCGTGATGCGGCGGGATCGAGCCCGTCATGAGAGACGCGTGCGCGGGAAAGGTCATCGGCACGGTGGTGTGTGCGCGGCGGAAGAGAGCTCCTTCCTGTGCGAGCCGATCAATGTTGGGAGTGGTCGGCTTCGGATAGCCGTAGCAGCTCAGGTGGTCGGCCCGGCAGGTGTCGATGGTGATCAGAAGGATCGACGGCGGCGCCTCACGACCGCACCCCCACAGAAGCATCATGGCCGGAAGCAGGAAGAGGAGTAGGAGTGCGCGGATGCTGTGCCAGCTACTCCCGCTCCGGGAGTGATCGGCGCCAG
>CAMPIC010000644.1 GCA_946886185.1 uncultured bacterium | reverse complement strand
AGCTGAATCGCGGATCAAAAACCATGAACGAGCCGAAGTCTGCCCCGGCAAAAAAGGCGGAACCCCCGGATGACCGGGGGTTCTCGTGCTCCCGCAGGGAGGGGGGAAAGCTCATCCTGTCGTAATTCGCTCGTTCGGAGGCACGTGTCGGATCAGGCTTCTTCGTCCCGCTTGCGTCGGCGCAGGCGCGCCCCGAGCAAGGTCGCCCCGATCCCCAGGAGGGCGAGCGATCCCGGCTCCGGAACCGGCTCCGCGACCGCCGCATCGAACGTGGCGCCGCGCAGCCATCCCTGATTCTTCCATGACCATCCGCTCAGGTAGTCGCCCGTGTAGGTGGTCTGCAGGTCGGAGAAGGTGTGCATGCGCACTCCCAGGCTCGAGCCGTAACCGATCCCGTGCCAGGCATCGGTGAGCGGAGAGGACTGGTTCGGCGCATAGCTCACGATCGGAGTGACGTCGATCTCGAAGCTCAAGGTCCGCGTGCCGTTCGCTTCGCTCACAGCAGAGATGTCATAGAGCCAGTTCACCGCCTCGGCGCTCCGCGAGGAGACGATCCGATCCGGCGTTTGCACTCCGGCCAGAGGCGAGCCATCCATGTAGCTCTTGTCGTCGACAGAGCCGTTGTATCCATACGCGGTCAGAATCGGTGCGGCGGGGGTGGCGGAGAATGCGTCCTCCGCGTCGAAATAGAGCAGCGCCAGTTCTCCCGCGACCGGATCGGGACTGGGCCCCGGAGTCAGGGCCAGAGTGAACCCGCTGGTGCGCAGCTTGTTTCCCTCCTGGCCGAAGTTCGCGGTCCAGCGCAGTCGATTCGTGTTGGTGTCGAATTCGCTTTCGACCCAGTTGATCCTCCCGCCGTTGTTGCTGAAGGAACCGGGCCCTGGATTGGACCAGTTCCATCCGTAGATCGGTCCGGCGAGCGCGAGGCTCGGGCCGGCCACGGTGGCGAGAGCGATCGAAGCGACGACAGCGGCTGCTTTCATGAGTGTTCTCCTTGGCCGCGTCGGCGCGACCAGAATGCCGGGGTACATCGATGATTTTGCGCCAAGAAGACCCACCATGTCAAAACGAATTGTCGCTCAATGGAACTCTGTCATATTTTTGCTCCATTGTAGCCAAATGACGTAAGTCGTTGAGAAAGCACCAAAATCGGTTTCCATAATGCCCACCCGCCGCGGCACGGGATTCGCTCCTTCCGCGACTCCGTCGACAAACCGCCGCAGGCGAGACGGAACCGCCTCGGCTACTCAAAAGGATGGAGGATGCGATGGAGATACGACCGCGGGTGCGCGCCCTGTTGCTGATGACGGTGGGTCTGATCTGCATGGCGGCGCCGGGAGCCGCGAACTGTCAGATGCTGCTCAACGAAGTGGTGGCCGACCCGGCGCGCGATTGGGACGGAGACGGCGTCTACGACTTGCGGGGTGACGAGTGGATCGAGATCGTGAACACGGGCGCCGGTGCCGCGGACCTTTCCCAGATCTTCGTCGGCGACGAGACGGGCGCATTCGTGTACGGGTTCAGCGGGAGCCTCGCTCCCGGCGAAGTGCGCGTGGTGTTCGGCTCCGAGTCGATCGTCTGGGAGCAGGGTCACGGTGAATCGGCAACCGGACTGCGCCTCGGGAACGACGGAGACACCGCCACCCTCTGGCAGGTGAGCGAGGGGGACACGCTCCTGCTCGACGCGTACTCCTACAATACGCAAGAAGCCGAGGACGACCGCTCCACCGGCCGCAATCCGGATGGGGGCGCGATCTGGGAAATCTTCGATGCCCTCAATCCGTACGGTGGACAGGGTCCGCCGGCGGGCAACGGACTGCCTCCGACCCCGGGCGCGCGCAACGATGGCACGGGAGAAGTGCCCGTCGCCGAGTCGACATGGGGACGCGTGAAACAGCTTTTCCAGTCCTGACGCTCCGGCGAAGCGGTCGAGAGGTCGATGGAACGCGCTGGACCCGGCGCGCAGGGCCGACGAGCGTGCTGAGGGGCTGGCGGAACGGGCGAGAGGTCGATTCCTTGTCGCCTCCCTCGCGGCTCGACTACGATCCGGTCATGGACGATTTCGACCTCTCGACCCTGCCGGCGCGGCTCGACTCTTTCGCGGAGCAGCCGGTGCTGGTGTTGGGCGATCTCATGCTCGATCGCTATCTCTGGGGCGACACGCAGCGCATCTCGCCGGAAGCCCCGGTCCCGGTGATCGACGCCGGTGAGGAGACCGCGCGGCTGGGGGGAGCGGCCAACGTCGCGAACAACGTACGCGCGCTGGGGGCGCATCCCAAGCTGGTGGGAGTGACCGGTCCGGACGGATTCGGTCACGATCTGCGGCGCCTCCTCGCCGATCGGGAGATCGAGGTCGCGGGAGTGGTGGTCGATCCCGATCGCCGCACCACGTGCAAGACGCGCGTGATGGCGCGGCATCAACAGGTGGTGCGGATCGATCGCGAGGATCCGCGCGAGCTCAGCGGCGACGTGCTCGAAGAGGTGCGTGAGCGCGCGCTCGGGCTGCTCGCCGGCTGCCGCGCGTGCGTGATCTCCGACTACGGAAAGGGAATGATCACTCCTTCGCTGCTCGACTCCATCCTGCAA
>CAMPIC010000643.1 GCA_946886185.1 uncultured bacterium | reverse complement strand
AGCACCGACAACCCCAGCCCGGCATGCACCAGTTCACGGATCGCTTCCGGTGAGGAGATCTCCATCTCGATGCGCAGCCGCATCCCCAAAGCGGAGAAGAAACCATCCACCAGTGCGCGCGAGAGCGAGGTGCTCTTGTGCAGGATCCATGACTCCGAAGCGACGGACGCTGGCGAAACGGACTTCCTACCGGCGAGCGGGTGATTCGGCGGGCAGACGACGACCAGCGGATCCCGGAAGATTGCCGCGGAGAGGTACCGGTCCTCGGGCACCGGCAGCGTCGCGAGCGCGAGCTCGATCTCTCCGGAGTCGAGCATGGACAGGAGCGGCGCGGTGCCTTCCACCTGGACGGTAACGTCGAGCTGCGGATGGCGCCGGCGCACCGCGCGCAGCACGGGCGGCAGATGATGGACCGCCACGAGATCGGTGCATCCGAGCACGAGCCGTCCGCGGAGGGGTGCCGCGCCTCCCAGTTCCTCACCCAACTCGCGCCAGCTTTCCAGGAGCGGGCGGGCACGCTCGAAGAGATGCGCCCCCGCGGCGGTCGGGCGCACTCCCTCGCGGGATCGATGGAGCAGCGGCTCCCCCACCGCCGCTTCGAGCCGCCGCAGCCGCACGCTCACTGCCGGCTGGCTGATGAACAGGCGCCTGGCCGCCTCCGACAGCGATCCCTGCTGGACCGCCAGCACGAACGTTTCCAGATCCACCCATTCCATAACTACAGTTTATGGCTACACCCAGTGATATTCCATAGCGCAAATGGCTGGCTGGGCGGGTAGCTTCCGGAGGTCAAGTTTTCAAGGGACTCCAGGACAGCGCGGGATGCATGCAATCCGCTCTACATCCCGGTCCACCACCCCCGCCAAGGAGGTTCAGTCATGACTCAGAAGATCGCCCCGGCCGATGGAAAGCTCGGCGTGCTCTTGCCCGGACTGGGCGCCGTCAGCACGACCCTGATCGCCGGCGTCTTCGCGGCACGCAAGGGAGTGGCGCAGCCGCACGGAAGCCTCACGCAGAACGGCACGATCCGTCTCGGCAAGCGGACCGACAACCGGTCACCCAAGATCAAGGATTTCGTCTCACTCACCCCGCTCGACGACATCGTCTTCGGCGGCTGGGACATCTTCCCCGAGAACACCTACGAGGCCGCGATGAAGGCGGGCGTGCTCGAGCCCGAGCTCCTGGCCAAAGTCCGCACGGAGATGGAAGCGATCAAGCCATGGCCGGCGGTGTTCGACCGTAAATACGTGAAGCGGCTCGAAGGCACCCACGTCAAGAAGGGCGCGAACTGGATGGAGCTGGCAGAGCAGCTCATGGACGACATCCGCGCTTTCCAGAAGCAGCACAACCTGTCGCGCATGGTGATGGTCTGGTGCGGCTCAACCGAGATTTTCCTCTCCCCCGGACCGGCGCATCAGACGCTGGCCGCGTTCGAGAAGGCGATGGTCGAGAACGATCCCACCATCGCTCCATCGATGATCTACGCCTATGCCGCGATCAAACTCGGCATCCCCTACGCGAATGGCGCCCCGAACCTCTCCGCCGACATTCCCGCGCTGCACGAACTCGCGATGGAGAAGCGCGTTCCGGTCGCGGGCAAAGACTTCAAGACCGGGCAGACGCTCATGAAGACCATCCTCGCTCCCGGCTTCAAGGCGCGACTGCTGGGCGTGAACGGCTGGTTCTCGACGAACATCCTCGGCAACCGCGACGGCGAGGTGCTGGACGATCCGGAATCGTTCAAGACGAAGGAGGAGAGCAAGCTCTCGGTGCTCGACTCGATCCTCCAACCGCATCTCTATCCGGAGCTCTACGGCGAGCTCTATCACAAGGTGCGGATCAACTACTATCCGCCGCGCGGCGACAATAAGGAGTCGTGGGACAACATCGACATCTTCGGATGGCTGGGCTATCCGATGCAGATCAAGATCAACTTCCTCTGCCGCGACTCCATCCTGGCGGCTCCGATCGTGCTCGATCTGGCTCTCTTCATGGACATGGCGGGACGGGCGCAGATGCGCGGAATCCAGGAGTGGCTCTCGTTCTACTTCAAGAGCCCGATGCACGCGCCCTCCGTCTATCCGGAGCATGACCTGTTCATTCAGCTGATGAAGCTGAAGAACACGCTCCGGTACTTGAAGGGAGAAGAGCTGATCACGCACCTCGGCATCGAGTACTACGACTGAGCCGAGGGGATGTAGGGCGGGCGCCGCGCACGGAAACGCCGGCGCCTGGACTTTCGGCCGCAAATGGGAACGGCAGCTCTAGACGGGGAGCTGCCGTTCTCGTTTTATTCGGCGACGCAGCCGCCATTATTGCGCCCATGTCTCCACAGTCGCGCCCATGTCTACACGGTCGCGCGAGCCGATCACGGAAATTTTTGGCGCGGGCGCAATGAGGACCGACTACTGAATCGCGCCCCGCGCAGGCCGGACGACTCCAAACATTCGCGTGGCGCCATCTCGCCTCCGACGCCGCCGCGGGTGCCGCGACTTCTCGATCCTAGATCACGGGATTGATCAGGCTGCCGATTCCCTCGAGATCGATCCGGACCGTGTCGCCGCTCTTGAGGAATACCGGCGGGTCGC
>CAMPIC010000642.1 GCA_946886185.1 uncultured bacterium | reverse complement strand
CCGGAGCTCCCGCGAAACGCCCCGCCGTTTCCAAGCCTGGCCCCAAGTTCCCCAACGCCTCCCAGCTCTACGTGATGGATCTGGAGGGCGGCGAGGCGGAGTGCGTCACCGATCTGCCGCTCGGCGTCACGCACCCGAAATGGTTCCCCGATGGGCGCCGGGTCGCGTTCCTCTCCCCTGTCTATAAGGATGCGCTCACCATCGAGGCGGCAGCGGCGCGGGCGCAGCAGCTCCAGGACGATCCGGTCAAGGCGCACGTCACCGAGGATCGGTTCTACCGCTATTGGGACACGTGGCTGACGGACGGGAAGATCTCGCACATCTTCGTGCTCGATCTCGACACGCGCGAGTTGATCGATTTGATCCCCGAATCGACGGCGATCTTCGACGATCTGGAGGCCGGTCATATCTTCGACATCTCCCCCGAGGGAGACGAGATCGTGTTCGGCGCCACGCGATCGCAGCCCCCGCATGATCCGGTGCTTTTCGGCGTGTTCACCGTTCCCGTTCCACTTCCGAGAGCCGCAGATCGGGCGGTACGAGGCCGAGACTCGCGGTCGGACAGGCGTCCGACCCCGGCCGCGCGCGCCGGCAAGGTCACCGAGCTCACGCCCAAGCAGGATGTGATCGATGCGATGGACCCGGTCTACTCCCCCGACGGACGCTGGATCCTGTTCGGAATCCAGCGCGAGTTCGGCTTCTATGCCGACCGGCACCGGCTGGTCCTGCACGATCGCAAGACGCGCAAGCAAACCGTGCTCACCGAATCGTGGGACCACTCCGCGACCAACCCCGTGTTTTCCGCGGATGGAAAGGCCGTCTACTTCGAGGCCGAGATCGATGCGCGGAGCGCGTTCTGGAAACTCGACGTGGAGCGCGCGTTGGCCGATCCCGAGCGCAATCCGCCGCGCGAAGTGATTCGAGGCGGCACGCTTTCCAGGCCGATGCTGGCCGGGAACCGGATCTTCTTCGGAATGTCGACCATCGTGTCGCCGCCGGAGGCTTATTCGTGTGATCTCAACGGGAACGCTCGCCGGCGCCACACTGCGTTCACGCAAGAGATCATGGATCGCATCGCTCCCTCTGCGCACGAGGAGGTGTACTTCACGGGAGCCGAGGGGCATTCGGTTCACATGACGGTGGTGTATCCGCCCGGGTACACGGATGGAGGGCTGACCGAAGCGGCCGGCCGATCGGCGGAAACGAAATCCGCCAGGGGACGCGTTACAGTCGGGGCACACGGACGAGCGAACGCAGCGGCTCGATCCGCCGGCAATCACAATGGCGAGTGGATCCAGTGGGAGGCGCAAGTCGCTGGAGGAAAGGCTCCGAGAAAGCTCCCCTTGGTTCACATGATCCACGGCGGTCCCCACGGAGTCTTCGGCGATGGATGGCACTGGCGCTGGTGCGCGCTGACCTTCGCCGCGCGCGGCTATGTCTGCGCTCTCGTCAACTTCCATGGGAGCACCTCCTGGGGGCAGGAGTTCGCCGCTTCCATCCTCGGACGTTGGGGCGATCAGCCGTATCTCGACGTGATGGCGGCGACCGACTTCTTGGTCGATCGCGGCATCGTCGATCCGAAGCGGATGGCGGTGTCGGGCGGATCGTACGGCGGCTATCTGGTCTCGTGGATCTGCTCGCAAACCGATCGATTCGCCTGTGCGGTCAATCATGCCGGCGTTAGCGATTTCCAAACGCAGTACGCCTCCGATTTCACGCAGGGACGAGCGCGCGCCATGGGAGGCGAGCCATGGGACAACTTGGAGGGCATGGACCGTTACAATCCGATGCGCCATGCCAGCGGATTCAAGACTCCGATGCTGGTCGTCCATGGTGAGCTCGATTACCGAGTCCCGTACGTGCAGGGCATCGAGATATACAACGTGTACAAGGCGATGGGAATCCCCGCGCGGCTGGTGATCTATCCGGACGAGAACCACTGGATCTTGAAACCTCGCAACAGCGTGCACTGGTACGGCGAGGTGTTCGACTGGTTCGATCGGTGGCTGCGAAAGTAGCCGCGGTATCGGTCCGCGCCGGACGTTGGATTCGCACGTAGAAGAGGTGCTCGTTGCCGAGTGGTGGAAGGGTCACGGTGTTCGCGATCATCACGTATGTTCTGGCCGCGATCGGGCTCGTGGGTCTCGTACTGGTACTGGGCGGAGGACTCCATCGCGTCGGCAAAATCCCCGATCAGGTGGAGGTACGGGGGCCGTTCGAGCTCGTGACCCACACAGGGTATCGTGACCAGTACTACTCGGCTCGATATCGGGGGAAGCCCTTTAGCGTCGACGGTCGAGCGAACGAGTACGACGGCTCCACCATTCCCTATCGCTATTTCAATTCGCTGATCACCTTCGGCGATGTCCCGGCTGCCGTGGTCCACGTCGGCGACCCGAACAATACGGGCTACTTCTATCTCATCCATGAAGTGGATGGGAAGGCGCGCGCCGACTATCTGAACGATTCGCGATCCGGTGTTTCGGTGAACTGGCTCGACGGCAGTGAGGGCGGCGGCACGCGATCGATGGCTCTTCACCGCGGGCAATTCGGCGCCGGACGCTGGCTCTTGCTCGGCGATCAATGCGTGCTGGAC
>CAMPIC010000641.1 GCA_946886185.1 uncultured bacterium | reverse complement strand
CGAACATCTCCAGCACGTCACCGACGACTAGTTGTCAGAATTTCAGGTGGGCAGCGCGTAGAGGGTAGGCGAGAGCATCCAGCGCCGCGCGGCGCGTCAAGAGAGGCTGGTCCATGCGGGGTCGGTAGTTCTCGAAGAGGAGATCGAAGACCACGAAGAACGCGGGCGAGACGTTCGGAGGAGTTGGAGGCACGGCGCGCGAGGCGTTCGGGATGCCCGGCGTCGAAGACGTGCCGCGCGAGATTCGTGCGCCCGATTGTCCTGATGTACCACGGGAGCGCTCGCGCTGGAGCACACGCTCGAAGCTCGGCTTTCCGTTCTCCAGGATGACGATCTCTCCATCGACCGCCGTCCCGGGAGGGAGCGCCATCAGCGTTTCGAGCTCCGGAAAGCGTGGACCGAGATCGTTGTCGCGGCGGCTCCGGACACGAATCCCGTCACGATCACGGAAGATGACCGCGCGGAACCCGTCCCATTTCCATTCGAAGAGATGGTCCTTCGACTCGAACGGCTCGCCCAGCCGCGCGAGCATCGGAAAGATGAACGAAGGAAGCTGTTCGGCCTTGGATGCTCCGCCCTCCATCAGTCAGAACTCGTCATTGCGCCGTGGCAGGAAGTCGAAAGTCAGTTGCACCATCTCTATCGAGCGAAAGGGACCATCTTGGATCGGAGGATGTGCCGATCTCTAGTGAGCAAGGGAATGCCATGAGCGACGCTGGTGGCGGCAATGAGTTCATCTGCCGGATCGCCGTTGAAATCCAGGCGAGTGGAAAGACGGGCCACTTCGAGATCGAGGGGCCAAATTTGGATGCTGGCGAGAATGTTTTGAAGATCGGGGCCATCCAAGTCCAGAGTAATTCTCTTGAGCTGAACCAACTTCTCGAGCTCCCAAAGGACGATCGCCGAAACTCCCCACGACTGCTTCGAGAGAAGCGCTCTTTCCCGCGTCGTAACGGTCCCCTGCAGGGCATGCACGAGCACGTGAGTGTCAAGATTCAGCATCGAGGTCCCATGCTGTTCCAGTCGACAGCAGATCACCGTGCACTTGAATCTTTCCTTTCAGGGAGCCCAGCAAGTCGGCTCCACTTCGAGGAAAGGGAAGCACCCTGGCTACTGGCTTCCCGTGCTTGGTTATTACCAGTCCTTCGGGGTCCAATTTGTCGAGTAATGCCAAGCACTGTTCCTTGAACTTGGCCGCTCCAATTGTCTTCATGCTCGGACTCCTATGTCCAAAATAAACGACTAGTCATAGTATACGACCACACGGGGGAGGTAGGCAAGGAAGCGCGCCGTTGCCACGGAACGGTTGCGGCGACCGAAGGTCAATCGCGTCCGTCGCGCTCAGCCGCTCTTCTTCTTACGCGCGCCGCGGCCGGTCGCGCTCGGAGCCATCTTGGGGGCTGCCTCGTCGACTTCCGCCGCCTTCTTGCGCGTCTTCTTGGATGGTTCGAGAACATCGATCTGTCGATCGGCCGCCGCGGTCGGCTCTCCGCCGCGCGCATTGGCGATGCTCGCCTTGAGCGCTTCCATCAGATTGATGATCTGCGGCTCCTCGGGACGCGCGACCTCGACGATCTCTTTGCCTTCGACCTTGAGCTGGATGAGCTCCGTGAGCTTCTCGACGTAGTCGTCCTTGTAGGCGGCGAAATCGAAGTCGCGGATCACGGAAGCGTCGATCAGGGTCTTGGTCAGCTTCATCTCTTCGGGCGTAATCTTCGGTTCCGTCACTTCGTCCTTGAACGCGACGCTGGTTTTCACTTTCTCCGCATGGCTCAAGATGGTCATCGCCATCAGGTCGTCGTAGCAGCGAAGGAGGATGAGCTGCGATTTCCCGGAGAGAATGATCTGGCCGAACGCGACATACTGCTCCTCGTCCATGCCCTTCATGAGGAGCGCATACGGCTTCTGCCCGACCGGGCCGTCGGGCACCAGATAGTACGTCCGCCCTGAGTGGAAGATCGGATCGAGCCGCTTTCCGGGAATGAACCCGAAGATCTCGATCGACTTGTCCCCCTGCTGCCGGAGCTTCTGCACCTCTTCCGGATCGATCACGACATACTGACCTTTGGCGAACTCGTATCCGCTCACGATCTCGTCGTTGCTGACCTCGCCGTGCACCGGACAGGTTTTGAGGTACTTGATCCGGTTCTTGCACTCCTCGTGGAGCTGGTTGAGATGGATCTCAGCCCCGCTGTTGCTGGCGGTGTACGCCTTGACGGGGACCGACACCAGGCTGAGCTTGATGAACCCCTTCCAACTCGATCGCGGAGCCATGCGTTCTCCTTGATATGGGTTGCCCCGTTCTCCGGGAATGCCGCGGGACATTGCACGCCAACGACTTACCGACCTGCCCGACTTCGGACGGGTTCCACCCTCTCAGTGTCGGGTTCGGGGCGCGAAACCTAAACTGTGCGGGTGTCCGCAGATCCGGTCAAGCGACTAGCCGAGCGCACGCGGAGCTGCGGTCGAGGGACTTCTAGGGGATTTGAAAGGCGCTCCTATGGGCGTTCCGAGAGACGCGTGTCATGCACTCCCGCTGTGGGAGCGATCCGCGCCAGTTCCGTGCCACCCACTCCCGCTGCGGGTGTGATCCGCGCCAGATC
>CAMPIC010000640.1 GCA_946886185.1 uncultured bacterium | reverse complement strand
GACGCACCTGTTCATGCTCGTCCTGTTCGTCGGCTGGGGAGGCTTCGTCATCTACGCCCTGGTCCGTTTCCGGCGATCGCGGCATCCGGTGGCGAACTACACGGGGGTCAAGACCCACGCGTCGAGCTATTCCGAGATTGGCGTGGCCGTGATCGAAGCGATTCTCCTGTTCGGATTCGCCATCCCGATCTGGGCCGCAAGGGTCGACCGCATACCCCCGGCCAGCGAAGCGCTGCTCGTGCAGGTCACCGGCGAGCAGTTTGCCTGGAACGTGCACTACGCCGGCCCCGACGGGCTATTCGGTCGCACGGACATCAAAATGCTCGACGTCCAGACCAACCCCTTGGGAATCGATCGCGACGATCCTGCGGCGAAGGACGACGTCACGACGCTCAATCAGCTGTATCTGCCCGTGAACAAGCCGGTCATCGTGAGGCTCCGGAGCAAGGACGTCATCCACAGCTTCGGCGTGCCGGAGTTTCGCGTGAAGCAGGACGCCATTCCCGGCCTCACGATCCCCATCTGGTTCGTGCCCGACGTCACCACCGAGGAGATGCGCGCCCGAACCGGGAATCCCGAGTTCCAGTACGAGATCGCCTGCGCGCAGCTCTGCGGCCTGGGCCATTACCGGATGCGGGGATTCGTCACCGTCCAGACCGCCGAGGATTTCCAGAAGTGGATGGATGCCGAGGTGGAAATGCTCCAGGGCCAATCGAACTTCTTCCAGTAGGCTTCAGTCGCGCCGGCGCATTGCCAACTCCCAACTCCCAACTCCCAAGGAGAGTCAGGGTCGTGACTTGCGAATCAGGGTCGCCACGATCTTCACCAGTTCGGCGCACTCGGTTGATCACCGGATCGTGCGGCGGCAGGAGTATTTCGGTTTTGCGCAAGACACGCAGACGGAACGACGTCTCCTTCAACTCGCGCAGGGCGATTTGCCTTTTCGCCCGGACATCCCTCTCGCTCGACCCATCGTCTGCCTCCTCATAGTTCGCGCCGGCGGACGTCCCGCTCCTCAAAAGCTGGTCAGATAGTGCCACGCCAATCGGGCCTCGAGTGTGCAGAAATGTCGCCAGTCGCGTGATCACACATGCGAAATTGAACAGGCGCTCGCGCAGATCGTACGGTCTGTCCTTGATGGTCCAGTCGTGAATATCCATGAACAAGCATCAATGACGCCAGCCGGCCATTGGAAGTTGGGAGTTGGAAGTTGGGAGTTGGAAGTTGGGAGTTGGGAGTTGGAAGTTGAAGGCCGGCCTTATCCGAAGATCTTTGGCGTCGGCATCCGCGCCCGGATCTTCTCCAATTCCTCAGCCGTGACGCGACCGATGCCGTTCCTCCGGCACGAGTCCTCGACCGCCTTCACCACCATTCCGCGTACGAACGCGGGGATCTTTTTCATCCGCGCGGCGGCCGCATCGTCCCACGCGATGGTCGTCGGCGACTCGGTGCCGTACGTGATCGCGCGCCCCCCGGGCTTCTGCGCGCTATCCGCAGCACCTGCCTCCACACCCTGAACGGCGCCTGCCAGGCCGAAGCTCCGAAGGAGCGAAGGCGGGAACGTGCCGGGTGTGTGGGTGCAGAGGGAGTCTTCCGCCATCAGATCTCCGGTCATCCCGTAGGCCCGGGCGCGGCAGCCGCCACAGTGGCTGTTCATCTCGCACGCCCCGCACCGCCCGCCGAGCGAGGTGCGGCGGCGAATGCCGGTGAACAGCTCCGATGAGATCCAGAGGTCCGCAAGGCTCGAGCTACGGAGCGAACCCGCGAAGACCGGGAGGTAGGGGCACGGAGTGACATCTCCGTTCGGCCGGATCCCCATGTAATGCGTCCCCGCCGGGCACCCGCCGGCCCCTCCAGAGTAGGTCCTGATCGCGGACAGACCGGGCCGGCCCCGAGCCGGGTCGAACGGCGGCTGTGGCCCATCGACATCCGTCGGCATCGGATCGGGCTTGGCGCCGGTCTGCGCATTTTCAAGGACGGTCTTGATGTAGTGCGGAGCGCACTTCGCGTTCACCAGCATCCGGCGGTCGTACTTGCTCTGGATCCGGTAGAGCGTGGCGAGCACTTCGTCATACTGTGCGGGAGTGATGTCCGACACGAACTGGCCACGCCCGGTCGGCACCAGGAAATAGAGGTTCCAGACCCTCGCAGCGAGTCGATCGTGCGCGAAGTCGGCGATCGCCTCGAGCTCGCCGAGATTGTGCGAGCCCGCGGTCGTCTGCACGATGAAGGGTAGCCCGGTCCGGTTCAGGATCTCCGCTCCCTCCACGGTGTTGCGCCAGGCCCCGCGCACTTTCCTGAAGCGGTCGTGACGATCGGGATCGAGCGCATCGAGCGAGAGCGAAAGCCCTCGCGCTCCGGCTTCCGCGAGGCGTTTCGCCACGTTCTCCGTGATGCGCACGCCGTTGGTGCCGATGACGACCCACAGTCCGCGCTCCGAGGCGCGCCGGACGATCTCGAGGATGTCGCGCCGCAGAAGCGGCTCGCCGCCCGTCAGAATCGTCACGCATTCAGGCGCGAAGGCGGCGATTTCGTCGATGACCCTGAAGCATTCGTCGGTGCCGAGCTCGCTCCGGTCGGCGAAGTTCTCCGTGCCGACCAGAGG
>CAMPIC010000639.1 GCA_946886185.1 uncultured bacterium | reverse complement strand
TCTTTCACGTCGGGCAGCCGCTGCAGCTCGCTCAGCACGTCGGCAGGATCGGCCACGAGGCCTTCCTGCTCCAGACGCTGCACCAGGAGCCCGAAGAGCGCCTCTTTGGTGGAGACGTCGGCATCGAGCAGGATGCATTCCGTTCGAATGAGTTCGCCGAGCTGAACCACGCGCACCCTTCACGCGGCTCGTTGCGGGCGAGATCCGCGCCAAAGCGCCAGATCGTAGCGGCTCGCGATCCGGAGTGTCAAATCGAAGCTACGCGAGAGAGCGTTGCGGCACGATCGCACGATCGCGGACGAGCCAACGATTCCTCCGGGAAGGGCCGGCTCGTCAGAAGGCTAACGGCGCAGGCGACGATCGAGACCGTAGCGCTCGATCTTTCCCTTCAGCCCCTTGCGCGTGAGACCGAGCTCCGCAGCGGCGCGGCTCTTGTTCCAGCGCACCTGTTCCAACGTCTTGAGCAGGATCACCCGCTCGAACTCTTCCACGCGATCCTTGAGAGACTCCGCGCGCAACCGCCGGTTCGTCGCCGATTCGAGCACCGCGGCGGGGAGGAGCTCGGGACCGAGGATCGAGCCGGGATCGGCCAGGGCAACCGCCCGCCGCACCGCTTTCTCCAGCTCCCGTACGTTCCCCGGCCAGTCATGCGCCTGCACCGCTTCATGGAACGCGGGCGCGATCCCCTTCAGCTCACGCGCCGCCGCCAGGGCCGCGCTCTCGATGAAACAACCGGTGAGCAACGGCAGATCGTCGGGCCGCTCCCGCAGCGGCGGCACCTGGATCGCGATGTCGTTGAGACGGTAGTACAGATCCTTGATGAAGCGGCCTTCCGATACCTCCGCCCGAAGCTCCGGACAGCTCGTGGCGCAGACCACGCGCACATCGAGCCGGCGGTAGCCGCTGCTTCCCACCGGCCGGATCTCTCCCGAATCGAGCAGGTGTAGGAATCGCCGCTGCACCGTGATGCCCGACTTGTCGATTTCGTCGAGGAAGATGGTTCCGCCGTCGGCTTCCTCGAGCAGCCCGACCCGATCCTGCACCGCTCCGGTGAACGCGCCCTTCTTGTGTCCGAACAACTCGCTCTCCAGCAGAGTGTCGGGCAGGGCGGCGCAGTCCACGGTCACGAAGGGACGGTCGCGCCGGTCGCTGATCCGATGGAGCGCCTGCGCGAGGAGCTTCTTGCCGGTGCCGGTCTCTCCCTGCAGGAGGACGCTCAGATCGCTGCTCGCCACCTTGCGGATCAGCTCGAGGATCGCGAGCATCTTCGGATCCTGCGTGATGATGTCGGCGACGTAGATCCCGTGGCGGATCGTGTCGAAGGCGCGTCCCG
The DNA here is from genome assembly GCA_946886185.1 of uncultured bacterium. The sequence continues at coordinate 1,278 of CAMPIC010000639.1, read as the reverse complement.
CATCGCCCGGGTCCGAGGACGGGGGCGGCAGGAGTCGCGCGATCTCCGCCGCGAGCAGAGTCGCGTAGCGCAGATCGGAAGCGCTGAAGCGGCGCGCCGCGCCGTTGCGCCGCTCCGCGTACAGGAGGTGGTCGACTCCGTCGATGCAGACGCGCGTCGAGAGCGAGCTCCTCACGCCGGGATCGGTGGGCTCGAACAGACCCGCGGCGTTCGGAGCCGGAATGCCCAGCGCGGCCGGAGGAACGAGCCGGCGTCCTCCCAATCGGCCCATGGAGACGGTCGCGACCAGATCGAGATGATCGGTCTCCGGACGCGCGACCACCCCTCCCTCCGCGTAGAGCGTCTCCACGAAGAGAGCGAGGCACTCGCGCACGATCTCGTTGCGCGGCGCATCCCAGGAGCGGATCTCCTCGAAGCGGCGCAGCACCCACTCGCCGTCCGGCGTACCCGGAATCGGTTCGACCTGCGCTTCCAGCATGCGCGAGATGCGCCGATGGAGCGCGCCGAGCCGTCCGTCGAGCCCGAAATCGGACCCCGCTTCCTCGAACAGCTCGATGGCCCGATCGCGCCGCCCCGCAGCCAGCTCGGCCATCGACATCTTCAAACGGAGCGCCCCTTCCATGCGCTCGCGTCCCATCTTGCGCCAGAGCGCGCACGCCTCCTCATAGAGATGGAGCGCCAGCGCCGGATCCTGGTCGCGCTCGAGAGCGCGGTCCGCGCGGCACTCCACGAGGTGCGCCTCGAGAGGGCACTCTCCCCGCCGGGTGGCTCCCGCTCGTTGCTCCTGGAAGATCTTCTCCGCTTCCTCGAGCGCCCCGGTCACCTGGCACCAGCGCATGCGCGCGGCCAGAGCGCGATACTCCTGATCGCGATCGTGATCGGCCCGGGAGAGCTCGAGCGCGGAATCAATCGCCTGCCGCGCTTCCTCCCACGCTTGCTCGTCGAGCGCGAGCTGCGCCTGGATCAGATGCGCTTCCACCATCAGGTCGCCGCGCGCCGCGCTCGCTCCCACCTGTTCGAAGAGGGGGGCGAGGAGGGCGCGGGCATCTGCGTTGCGCCCCTCGGCGAACGCGAGGTGGATCTCCTCGAGCGCGAGGAGGCACGCCTCTCGGAACGGCACCGCCTCCGGCCCGTTCCGGCGGGTCTCCTGCAGCAGCTCGCGCGCCGTCTGGAAGTCGCGCGACTCCCGCGCGATGCGGAGGAGCGCGATCCGGGCTCGCAGCACGCGCATCGGCTCACCCAGCTCGAGCGCGCGAACATCTGGAGAAGAGCCTGGGA
>CAMPIC010000638.1 GCA_946886185.1 uncultured bacterium | reverse complement strand
GACAGGAGCGCCGCCAACGGAAGCTGCACCAATCGCAGCACCGCCGCCCACCGAGAGATCGCACAGCCGTGCGACGAGTGACTCGTTCGGGACCACAAGGTCCGAAACCCAGATCATGTCTTCATTAGAAAGATCGATCTCCTCGCACGTGACGCGTTCGGGATCGAGTGGCTTGAAAGAGCTGGACGTCAGTACGTAGAGCGGATCCGGATGCACGAGCCGATTCCATCGCTCGAGCAGAGTCTCCATTCCGATGCGAAGCTCGGACGCCGGACGCACCCACGTGAACGGTCGTAGGCACTCGCTGGCCGGATCATCGAATAGAATCCAGGTTCGCACGAAGGGACGACTCTCCTTATCGACGGCGGACGCTTTCTGAGTGCGAGGCGCCCCCGCTCACGACGGATACTCAACGTGGACGGCGGGCATACTACGGACGCGTCGAGCCCGCTGGAATCGACACTACCTGCGCGTCGACCAGTCCCCGTCCCACGGATCGTCGCTGCAGTTCCAATGCTTCGGTTTCGGTCGAAAACTCGCCTGCACAAACTCGATAGAGTCCGTGAGTGAACGCGACGCGCAACGGGACATCGAATTCCTTCTGAAGCGTGTCCTTCCGCTGCGTTGCCTTCTCCTCGGAAGTCGAAGTCCAAAGCTGAACGGAAAAGTAGGACGAGATTGCCTGCCCCGCAGCCTGCCCTGCCTGGCTGGACGTGTCCCAACTGCGTCCGGCGGTCGCGGTGGAGCCAGACGTCGTGGAACCCGACGCGGTGGAACCGGACGCGGCGGAACCGGACGCGGTAGAACCGGACGCGGTGGAACCGGACGCGGTAGAACCGGACGCGGTCGAACCGCTCGCTGCCGAGCTGGCGCCGGAGCTAGCCGCCGATGACCCAGGCTCGGGGTAGCTTGGCGCATCCCCTGAACCCCGCGATGATCCCCACGCACCCGCGCTCGGAAACGCTTCCGGCGCGCCGGGCCGCGTCTCCTGCGCGTTCTGTTGTGAGGGATAGATCCGATTGGCGCCGGGAAGCGTCGCAGTGCTCCGCTGCGGCTCACCCTTCGTGACTTGCCGCTTGGCGCATCCTGTATGAAACGTGACCAACACAATAAGAACCGAGAAGAGCAACGCGACCTGCGCCATTCCACTCCCGCTCCGGGAGTGATCCGCGCCAGATCCGTGCCACTCACTCCCGCTCCGGGAGTGATCCGCGCGACATTCATGCCACTCACTCCCGCTACGGAAGTGACTCGCGCCAGATCCGTGCCACCCACTACCGCTCCGAGAGCGATCCGCGCCAGATCCGTGCCACGTACTTCCGCTCCGCGAGTGGTCGCCACCAGATCCGTGGCACGCACTCCCGCTTCGAGCGTGATCCGCGCCAGATCCGTGCCACGCACTCCCGCTCCGAGAGCGATCCGCGAGAGATCCGTGCCATGCACTCCCGCTCCGGGAGTCACTCGAGGCCGAATGGCGTGCGGGAAACTTGCGGTTCATCAGAAGTGGTCCTTCCAGCGCTCGTCGGCCCGGCCGCGCTTCACGAGGTCGCGCACTTCCTGCGCGCGATCTCGCGGGCAGATCAGCAGCGCGTCGCCCGACTGGATGACGATGAGGTTCGATACGCCGAGCAACGCCACCAAATGCTTCGGATCGGCGAGGACGATGTTGTCGTGAGCATCCTGCGCGATCAGGTCGCCTGATACTCGGTTGCCGTCGGAGTCCGCGTCGCGAAGCTCGGCCCAGGATTCCCATCCACCCACATCGCTCCAGGTGAACTCGGCTTCCACCACGGCAACGTTCGAAGATCGTTCCAGCACGCCGTAATCGATCGCGATGGAGGGACACTCCTCGAAATAGCGTCTCCACCCTTCGGCAATACCGTGTTCAACCGATCCGCTGCCGGCCAACCCACGCTCAGCCGATCCATGTTCAGCCGATCCGCTGCCGGCCGATCCACGCTCAGCCGATCCATGCTCAGCCGATCCATGCTCAGCCGATCCATGCTCAGCCGATCCACGCTCAGCCGATCCATGTTCAGCCGATCCATGCTCAGCCGATCCGGCCGCGGCGGATCGCTCTCTTCGCGAGAGGCGCGGGGCCTCATCCTGAAGCATCGCCTGCAACGTCTCGAGCGGACTCGCCATCTCCGGGATGTGCTGCGCGATCTCCTTCAGCAACACGCGGGGACGCGCCAAGAAGATCCCGGCATTCCAATAGAAGCGGCCGGCGGCTTGGTACTCTCGCGCAACAGTCACGGTCGGCTTCTCGTGAAAACGGTCGACCTCGAACACTCTCTCGGCGAGCGGCTTTCCGCGTTCGATGTATCCATAACCGGTCTCGGGTCGGCTCACGGGAATGCCGAAGGTCACGATCGCATCGCGGGACAAAGCAACCTCGCCCCCTCGCTCGACCGAACTCCAAAAGGCGTAGATGTCGGGAATCCAGTGGTCGGCGGGAAGCACCAAAAGTAGCGCATCGTCTCCATGCACGGCACTGGACGCGCCGGGCACGGCACTCGATGCTCCGTGCGCCTCACTCGAGACGCCGTGCGCGGCACTCGACGCACCATGCGCGGCACTGGACGCACCGTGCGTGGCACTCGATGCGTCATGCAC
>CAMPIC010000637.1 GCA_946886185.1 uncultured bacterium | reverse complement strand
CACGGGAGTTTCGACGCGTTCATCCTCGAACGAAACAGCCGATCTTCGTGTTCCCTTGCCGCATTTGATTTGATTGCGTGGCGCCGCGTGGTCACCCAGCATGCTGTCGGAGAAACGGCCCGGAACGCGAAAACCTCGCCTCCGGTTTCGTCGCGTCGATAGGAGTCGGAATGAAACGTTTCCTACTGGTCGTGCTCGCGTTCATCGGATTCATGACGATCGCAGGATTCATCGCAGCCGTGATGCTCCTGATCGTCGGCGTCACGGCGATCGGCAAGATCTCGGTGCCGGCGACAGCAGTCCTCGAGATCGACTTCCAGCAGCCGTTCATCGAGACCCTCCCGGCCGATCCGATCGCTCGTTTCTTCCAGGCCGATCAGATCGAGCTCCGCGCGCTCATCGATGCGATCGATCGGGCCGGCGAGGACGGGAAGATCGTCGCGCTGCATGCGGACGTGAGTGGAGTCGGGCTGGGACTCGCGCAGATCCAGGAAGTGCGCAGCGCGATCGAGCGGTTCCGAGCCTCCGGCAAACCGGCGATCGCATTCGCGGAGACGTTCGGAGAGATGAGTCCGGGAAATGCGGCCTATTACCTCGCGACCTCGTTCGACCGGATCTACCTGCAACCCAGCGGGGACTGCAATCTCGTCGGCTTTCATCTCGAGCACCCGTTCCTGCGGGGGACCTTCGAGAAGCTCGGGATCGTGCCGCGTTTCGGACAGCGCTACGAGTACAAGAACGCCGCGAACCTCTACACGGAAACCTCGTTCACCGACGCCCATCGCGAGGCGAGCGCGAGCTTGCTCGGTTCTCTCTCGACGCAGCTCACCACCGCAGTGTCGGAGACGCGTGGCATCGACGCTGCGCGACTCCAGGAGCTGATCGACATCGCCCCGCTCGACGGCGCGGAGAGTCTCGCCGCCGGGCTCGTGGACGGATTGCTCTATCGCGATCAGCTGGAGGACAGCCTGCGCGCCGAGCTCGGGGCGGACCTCGAAGGCATCACGCTCGACGATTACATCGATCGGCATCGCGACCGCCCGTTCGGCTCGAAGGGGGGCAATATCGCGCTCGTCTACGGATATGGCACCGTCTCGCGCGGTTCCAGCAGCGCCGACGTCGGCGGCGAACCGGTCATGGGATCGAGCACCGTGGGATCGGCGCTGCGCGACGCCCTCGAGGACGACCAGGTCGACGCGATCGTCTTTCGGGTCAGCTCCCCCGGCGGCTCCTATGTGGCCTCCGACGCGATCTGGCGCGAGACGATCCGCATTCGGGAAGCGGGAAAGCCGCTCGTGGTTTCGATGGGAGACTATGCCGCTTCCGGCGGCTATTTCGTTTCGATGGCCGCCGATCACATCGTGGCCGATCCGGCGACTTTGACCGGATCGATCGGAGTGTTCGGAGGCAAGCTCGTGATGGGCGGGCTCGCCGAGAAGCTCGGAGTGAGCTTCGACGAGCTCTCCACCGGAGCGCACGCTTCGATCTTCTCCCCGATGCGGGATTACAGCGAAAGCGAATGGATCGAGGTCAACTCCTGGCTCGATCGCGTCTATGCCGACTTTACCCAGAAGGTCGCCGACGCGAGAGAGATGCCGGTCGAGCGCGTTCGGGAAATCGCGCGCGGCCGCGTCTGGACCGGGCAGGATGCGTACGATCTCGGGCTCGTGGACGAGCTGGGAGACATGGAGACGGCGATCACGCGGGCCGCGGAGCTCGCAGGTCTGGAGGGGGGCGACTACTCGGTGCGGGTCTACCCGGAGCCCAAGTCGACTTGGGAGCTGATCATGGAACGGCGCGCGTTCCGCTCGGCCTCGCTCCAGCTGCGGGAGCTACGCGCGCTCATCGCGGGAGTGCGGCCGTTCGCGCACCTTCTGGATCAGCCAGATGCTCTGGAGACTCCGCGCGTCGAGCCGTGAAGCTCCGCGCGTCGAGCCGTGAAGCTCCGCGAGTCGAGCCGTGAAGCTCCGGGCCTCGAGCCGTGAAGCTCTGCGCGTCGGGCCGTGAGGAGAGCTCTGGGTGTGCGCGGATGCGAGAGCGCACGCCTACAGAGCGGAAGTCGGCTCCACGCGATCGAGGATGAGGAGAGGTCGCGGAGTGCGCGTCACTCCGTCCAGGGAGCGCGAAGGCCCAGCAGCGACAACTTCTCCTCGAACTCGCTGCGTTCGCGATGGCGCTTCCAGCCGTGACGGCCTTCTTCGAGCCATCCGAAGGAACGGGCCAACTCGATCGAGCGTTCGCGATCGCCGCTCGCCACCGCGGACAGGAGCTCGACGTCCAGCCGCGTCAGGTTGAGCGCGTTCTGGCGATAGTCGAGGAATGCTTCCCAGGTAATGGGACACCACCTGCTCAGCACTTCATCTCCCAACACGCGGGCGTAGGCGCGGATCTCCTCCTGCGCGTGCGCATCCATGCGAAGCGAGAGGAAGTGCAGGAGATTGTGGAGGTCGATCTTCCAGTACGCCTCGGTATAAGTGGAGAGCGGGAGATCCTTGCGCGCCTGTTCGCGGGCGACTCCGAGCGATAGTCGCTCCTGGTATGCGGCCCGTGCTTCGTCTTGGAGCGCTCGCTCCCGCGCGGTGAGACGCGCGCCGGTCTCGCGATCGAGATATCCCTCGC
>CAMPIC010000636.1 GCA_946886185.1 uncultured bacterium | reverse complement strand
ACGGCTTCGTGGTCACCGAGTCGGCGCTGGGTGGTGATCTGCTCCACTACACGCAGGGAAATGGGCAACGCGCCTTCGCGGTCATTTCGGATGCGAGCTTCGCGACCTGCCTGGTGGCCTACCATCCCGTCCATGGAACGAAGCTGCAGACGATCTATTGCACGAGCGGATTCGAGCTGGCCGACTGTGAAACGTCACAGGAAGGTTGGCTGTACCTGGCCGACCGGACCTTCATCGATCCCGGGATCCGCGTCTTCAACTTCGCGGGCCAGCAGCAAGGGGATCTGATTCCGACCGGACTTCCTCCGTTCGAACTGACCGTGCATCGCCCCGCGACGAGCGATGCGCCTTTACCGGGTGAGCCTCTGGTCGTGCGTCTCCCCGCGCCCAATCCAGCCACCGATCGAGTGCAGTTAGGGCTTTCCTCCGCCGCGGCGGATGCGGATGTGCATGTCGTCGACGCACTCGGAAGGATCGTAAGGGCCCTCGACGTGCCGGAGCGAGGTCAGATCGAGTGGAATCTGGAGGACGCGGCAGCCAATGCGGTTCCCTCGGGAGTGTATTGGATCCGCGTGCGCACTCAGTCGGGTCGAGACGAAGCGCATCGCGTCGTCGTGACCCGCTGATGCTCGGCCTGCGAGCTACCCCCCGAGCGAGAACTCCGGAATCGGAACCGCCACGGTGAGCCGGAGCTCGCGCGCCACTTCCTGATGCGCGCTGGTGCCATAGAGCAGGAGGCTGGCCGCCTCACGCGGGAGGAACAGGCCTCCGCGCAGGGAAACGGTCAGCTTCTGCTCGAGGCTCCAGTCGATGCGGACGTCAAACTCGCTCCCGAGTTGATCGGAGATCAGCCCGGTCATCTCTTCAGGCTGGATCACGCCGTTGCTGTCGGCGTCGCTCCACGCCTGGATCGGTTCGCTCGCGCGGATCAGCGAAGCGCTCGCAAACACCTGGAGATTCTGCCTCGGGCGCACGGCGAGGAATCCTTGCATGATCCTGCTGTTCTCCAGCTCGCGATATCCACGCACGTCGGGTGAGCCCATTCCATCGGGATGGATGCCTTGATCGGGCATGAGCGCGTCGTCCCATACTTCCGTGATGAAGAAGCGTCCATCGGTGCGCAGGCGGTTGATGTTCCCTTCTCCCGAGAATGGATCTGTGTCACCGGACCCCTGCGCGTAGATGCCCCCGATGTCGAAGGCCGAGAACGTGAGGGCGCCGCGCAGGTAGAGGTTGGAGCCGGTCAGATCGCCGTTGTTGACGTCGAGCTGCTCGGAGAGACCAGAGTCCTGGTTGGGCACGCGATCGGCGCCGCTCAGCCGATCGTATTCGAAGTCCACCTGCAAACCTCCCATACGACCCGCGATCGCCACTCCGAGGGCAGTGGCCCGTGTGACGTTCGGCCGGAAGCGCGCGTCGAGGTAGGGGAGCCCGTCGGGGGAGAGGGTCGTTCCATCGGCGTTGGATCGATCCTGATACCAGGCGAAGAACGGATTGACCGCGAGCCTGGGCGAAGTCGACTCCCAGGCCACGTAGTAGAGATCGGCATCGCGCCGGTCCGGTCCGGATCGCCCGTCCGCGCGATCCGTCAGGTTCTCGTCGGAAATGCTCCCGCTCTCCGATTCCTTCGCGTATCCGAGCTCGAGCGTTCCGCCGAACGAATCGAGAGTCTTGTACATCTGCAGTCCCGGCGCGTCATGGTCGAGCACCAGGCGATGCCCGAGCGTGAACTCCTGGAGACCGAGATACCAGCGCGTGCCGGTGCCTCGATGGCGATAGGCGAGATAGGCCCAGTCGATGTCGACGGCGGTGAGCGCGCCGGCGGTGGAATAGAAAGATCGAGGCGCGGAAGAAGAGGACTCGACCGTTCCATCGAAGCCCCACACGCCCTGTCCCACGTCCATCTTCACGTTCACGTTCAAGTCGTCGGTGAGGATGAAGCGCGGCTGCAGGAGGAGGTTCTGACTCCAGAAGTTGTCCGCTTCGGTGGCGCCGCCCGATTCGACCTGGCCGCCGTTTCCGAGGTGGAAATTCTTCTGCGCGAAGGTGTCCACGGAGTAGACGCCGCGCAGAGTGAGCCGCGACCGAGGCGCGTCCTCGGGAGCGCCGCCGCTGGGCGCCCCGTCTTGCGCATGGGCCGGCAGAGTCCCAGAGGCCATGGCGAGTCCGACCGCGACGACCGTGGCGCGGAAGCGCTCTCCTGTGATCATCCGCCCTCCTTTGCGGTCCGCGCTGCACGCGCGGGCATCCTGATCTTCCGTGAAGCGGGAATCATCCCGGTTCCGGCCCTCGAATGGAATCCCGATCGCGTTCCCCGCGATCAATCTCCCCCGGCGGGGATAGCGATCGGACTCGAGACCTTCCCGGCAGCCTCCACGAAGATCGGATCGGCCCAATCGGCGAGCTCGGCGCGGTGGGTCAAAACGACCCAGGGCCGGCGCCGGCCGAGCCGTTCCAGAGCCTTCCTGACGAGCTCCAGGCGCTGCCGGTCGAGGTGGACGAACGGATCGTCGAAGAAGAACGGGACCGGAACGCTCGAGGAAAGCAGGTCGGCTACTCCGAAGCGGATCGAGAGGAGGAGCTGATCACGGGCCCCTTGGGAGAGCTGATCGATCTGCAGGGGA
>CAMPIC010000635.1 GCA_946886185.1 uncultured bacterium | reverse complement strand
GTCCATTCTCAACGGCCATCACCCGCGACTGGTCGAGCGGCGTTTGCACGGCATCCTCGGTCCCGGCCGGATGACGAACGGCCGCCTCCCACGCAACCGGCTCCGCCCGGCGGCGTAGCGGGGCCGCGATGCGATTTCCCAGGGTCGGTCCCGAGCGAGAGCCTACCTCCGAAGGGGCTCCCGATTGGGCGGTCACCTATGGCGACATGATGAGCCTGCTCCTGGTGTTCTTCGTCCTCATCGCCTCGTACTCGAACCTCGACGTCATCAAATATCGCGAGCTCACCGGGTCGGTGCAGACCGCCCTGGGCACGCGCGATCGAACTCTGGACGAAGCCCGCCTGGACAGCGCGCCCACCTCCGGCATCGCCTCCGCGGCCGAGGAGCGCGAACGGAGATGGGTGGAGCGGGAAGTGGAGTCGGTCGTGAGTGAGATCGGAGGCCCGTTCCAGATGATCCACTCTCGCGAGGGAGTCCGGATCAGGGTCGACGGCCAGGTGCTCTTCGAAACGGGAAAGGCGGAACTCCTGCCCGAGGCCAAGACGATGTTGCTGCGCCTCGCCGCTCCCTTGCGCCGTTATCCCTATCGATTGTTGATCGAAGGCCACACCGACGACATCCCGATCGCCACGCCGAGCTATCCTTCGAATTGGGAGCTCTCCGCGGCACGCGCGGCCAACGTCGTGCGCTTCCTCGTCGCGGAGGGATCGATCGCGCCGGATCGGCTGAGCGCGGTTGCCTACGCGGATACGCGCCCCATCCGGCCCAACGTCGATGACGAAGCGCGCGCGCGCAACCGCCGCGTCGAATTCCTCCTCTCCAAGCCGTCCCCCCCGACGCCGGCGGGAATTCCCGAGGTGATTCCGGACTCGATCACTCCTCACTTGCCCGCTCCCGCGGTCCGTTGAACCGTCCCCAAGGGCCGTCGTCTCTCGACCGGGCGTGCCGGAGCGCCTCAGGGAGGGTGTGGTATCCTCGGCCGATGGTTTCGCCGAGTCCGCAGTCGCGCGCATCGCTACCCCGGACCGCTCCGGTCAGTGGGCTCGCCGTGCTCGCCTTTTCGCTTCTCTGCCTTTCCATGGCCTGCGCCTCCACGTCCCACGCTCAGGACGCGATCGAGCCGGTCTTTCCGCCGGAACATCGAGCCCGCCCCGCCACCCAGGCGGTCCTGGCGGAGGGGCTGCGGCAGGCGGGGGAGCTGGCCGCGGAGCAGCAATTCAACGCCGCCATCTTGCTCCTCGAAGGGCTGCGTGAGATCCACGGAGACGATGCGCGACTCTTGCTCGCGCTGGGCTCGGTCTATCGCGAGCTGCAGGTGTGGGACGAGTCGATTCGGTTCTATCGCCGCGGAACGCAGGTCGATCCGGCCGATCCGCGGATCTGGTCCGGTCTGGGAGTCGCGTATTTCGAAGCGCATCGGACAGACTCCGCGAAGGTCGCATTCCTGGAGTCGTGGCGGCTCGATTCGATGCGCGCCGAAACGGCGGGCTATTTAGGAGAGCTCGCTCTCGAGTCGGGAGACGTCGCGCAGGCGCGAACCTACTTCGAACGCCGGCTCGAGCTGGAAGGGGAGACTTTCGATGCGCTCACCGATCTCGCGGTCGTGTATGAGCGATCGAGCGATTGGGAGGGTGCGCGCCCGTATCTCGAACGGGCCGTGAAGGTCGCCCCCGAACTTCCCGAGGCGCACTACAACCTCGCTCTGCTGGAAGCGAGCCTGGGACGCTTCCACGAGGCGGTGGTGCGCGCCAATCGCGCGCTCGCGCTCCAGCCGGACTATCTCGATGCGCTGCGCTTCCTGGCGGTGCTCTATTTCGAGAATCAAATCTGCGACGAAGCGATCCGCTACTTCGAGCAGATCCTCCTCATGGCGCCGCTCGATCGCGAGATCCGCATCGGCCTGGCGAGCTGTCTGCACCAGCTGGGAGAGACCGACCGGGCGGTGCTCGAGCTCAAGACGCTCATGAATCATCTCGGAGAAGATTACGATCTGTTGCTCATCGTGGCCGACTTCCGGCTGGAGCAGGGACGATTGGACGAAGCGCTGGACATGGCCACGCGCGCACTTGCGCTCGATGCGCGGCGGCCGGACGCGCATTACCTGATGGGTCTCACGTATCGCAAGCTCGGTCTGGAAGATCAAGCGCTCCGCGAATTCCAGACGTTGGATGACCTGCGCGAGGCGGAGCGGATCGCGAAGTCGCAGACGGCAGATCCCGATGAAGGCTCCGGGCCCGGCTTCCCGGAGCCGCTCTCGCGCTGATCATCGCGCCGGGTCACGTCCGGTTCCTGCTCAACCCTCTTCGAGGTAGAGCACCTTCGCCGATCGGCGGTGCCCGTTCCACATTCCGCGAATCCAGTAGACGCCGGTAGGACTGGGCAGCCCCAGTCCGTCACGGCCATCCCAGGACACCGCGAGGGTGCCGGCGGGCAGAGTTCCCTCCGCGAGCGTCCGAACGCGCCGGCCCGCGACATCGATCACATCCACCACCACGCGGCCGCTGCGCGGGAGCGCGAGATGGCAGAGCGTCGACTCCCCGAACGGATTGGGGGTGGGCATCGAGAGCGTGAACTCCGCCGGCATCTCGCCCCAGCGCGCGGGGTAGGGACCGAGCGCATCGCCGTCACG
>CAMPIC010000634.1 GCA_946886185.1 uncultured bacterium | reverse complement strand
ATCCAGGAGCTTCCGGAGAAATCACGCGTCGAATACAAGCTCGAGGTCGTGCAGGGCGCCAACCGCAGGCTCATCGAAGATCCGCTCAATCCGGAGGTGGCCCACGACCCGTTCGGAACGAACTCGGTCTGCCACGGAGCCGGGTACGAGATTCCCGAATGGACCCTCCCTGACCCGGAAGCTCGCGAGGGAACGATCGAGCAGCTCCCCGTGACGAGCCGCGTGCTGGGAGGAACGCACGAGGTCTCCGTGTACGTGCCGGCTCGGTTCCGGAAGGAGCGGCGCTACCCGCTCCTGGTGGCGCACGACGGGCTGGACTACATGCGGTATGCGGGTCTTCAGACCGTTCTGGACAACCTGATCCATCGCCTCGAGATTCCTCCCATGATCGTGGCTCTCACCCAGTCGAAACGCCGGCTGGTGGAGTATGCGGCGCATGATCGGCACGCCCAGTTCCTCGTGGACGAGCTCGTGCCCGCGATGCAGTCCCGCTATCCGCTCCTGGACCGGCCGGAGTCCCGCGGACTCCTGGGAGCGAGCTTCGGCGCCGTCGCGTCCTTGCACGCCGCCTGGGAGAGCCCGAGCTTCTTCGGAAGGCTGTTCCTGCAGTCGGGATCGTTCGCGTTCACCGATATCGGACCGCACCAGCGCGGGCCGGTCTTCGATCCGGTGGTCGAGTTCGTCAACGCCTACCGCGCCAACCCGACCGCGGTCTCCCAGAAGATCTATCTCACCTGCGGCATCTATGAATCGCTGATCTACGAGAACCGATCTCTCGTCCCGCTCCTGCAATCAACGGGGATGGAGGTCAAGTACGTCGAGTCCCGCGACGGCCACAACTGGGAAAATTGGCGGGACACGTTCCGCAACGGCCTTTCCTGGCTGTTTCCCGGACCACTCTGGATGGTGTATGAATAGTCGCCATCCATTTACCACCGCGCGCAAGCGCTCGGGAGCTCCCTCTTGGCCCACCAAACTCGCTTGATCGGCCTCTCGCTCGGGGCGGACATCTGCTGGCCGCTTTGCTTCGAGCAGATCGTGCATGAGCTCGACCTCGCCATTCCTTACGAGGGAGACACGGTGGGCGTCGCGGTCGACCGCGTCACCATCGAGCCGTTCGATTTGCGCCAGCCGTGCCGGTACGACCTGGTGGTCGACCGACTGACGCACTGGTATCACACCAGCCGCGAGTGGATCAAAAAAGCGGTCCTGATGGACGATCTCTACGTCTTCAACAACCCCTGGTCGGTGCAGTCGATGGAGAAGCAGACCACTTACTGCGCGATGATGGAGCTCGGCTTTCCGATTCCCGAGACCTGGCTGGTGCCTCCCAAGGAATACGACCCCAAAGAGGACCTCCAGACCACACTGGAGCGTTATGCCCGCCTCTTCGACCTCGGCAAGGTGGGCGAGCGGCTGGGCTATCCCATGTTCATGAAGCCGTACGACGGAGGAGGCTGGAAGGGAGTCAGCAAGATCGACGACGAGGCGGCGCTCCGCGAGGCATACGAACAGAGCGGAAAGTACGTGATGCACCTGCAGCACGCCGTGGAGGGATGGGACCGCTTCGTGCGCTGCATCGGGATCGGTCCACAGACCCACCTCGTGAAGTACGATCCGAGCGCTCCGCTCCACGATCGCTACACCATGGAGACCGATTTCGCGACGGCCGAGGATGAGCGGGTCCTGCGGGAGACCACTCTCACCATCAACTCGTTCTTCGGCTGGGATTTCAATTCCTGCGAGGCGCTCCACCGGGACGGAACCTGGTACCCGATCGACTTCGCGAATCCGTGTCCCGACTCTCAGGTCACCTCGCTGCATTTCCACTTCCCGTGGCTCGTGATCTCCAAGATCCGCTGGGCGATCTTCTGCGCGGTGACGCGCCGCAAGATGCGCAGGACGCTCGATTGGGAGCCGTATTACGAGATCGCGCGCTCGGGCGCCCCCTTCTCCGAAAAGCGCGCCGCGTACGCGAAAATGGCGGACGAGCGCTTCGACACCGAGGCGTTCCAGGACTTCTCCGCCAGTCACCTCGCTCATCTCGACGAGGTGGCCTGGGAGTTCTTCGGCACCGGAGCGGCCAGGGACGCAGTGCGCAAGAAGGTGCAGGCGCTGTTCCCCGAGCACGAGGTGGAAGAGTTCACGGAGATCTTCTTTGCGCGCATCCAGACCTGGCGCGCCCAGACCGCCGCTCGCTCGTGATCAGAGCGTGAGTCTGGACTCCAGAAGTGCGAGCAGGTCCGCGGGGCGATCCACACTCACTCGAAGCCGCGGCACCAGGAGGGGAACCGGCGGGCGCCAGTCGCTCGGGAGGTTGTACAGATCCTTCTCGGTGCACGCGATCCAGCGGACCCCGAGCCGCAGCGCGTGTTCCGTGATCTCCGCCAAATCGCGCTCCTCGAACCGGTGATGATCGCGATGCGCGATCGCATGACGCACATCGAGTCGATGCGCTCGCAGCGTGCGATGGAACGAGGCCGGGTTGCCGATCGCGCAGACCGCGACCACCGCCGCTCCGGCGATGCGTTGAAGATCGAGCAAGCGCTCTGCTGCGCCGGCGTTCGCGTCTTGTTCGAGCGCTTCCGCCGCAACCGTCGCCCACTCTCCCGATCGCCGGAGCTCCCACCAC
>CAMPIC010000633.1 GCA_946886185.1 uncultured bacterium | reverse complement strand
GGGCAAGTACTGGGTAGACGCGGGTGGCGCGGTCTCGCGCAGCGCGACCGGCGAATTTGTTCTATCCTAGGGGACGGTGCCGAGGGCGACAGGGATGGACCGCGAGGCCGTGGCACCAGAATGGCCGCTCGCGCTCTCCGTCACTCCCGCCCATCCGCGCAACCGCCATAGAAAGGCCGAGGCCGTGACATTCTCACCGGATCGCGACGCTATGCTCCACGAGCTCCTTTCGTTGCCTCCGACCGAACGAGATGACTATCTCCGAGGTCAATGCGCAGGAAACGAGGATCTACAGGAGGAGATGCGCTCTCTATTGCGCGTCCATGACGCTCATGCGGATCGACTCCGTCTCGGGGACTCCGATTCCTTGCCGGGTTCGATCGGGCGCTATCCCGTCCTTCAACTCTTAGGACGCGGTGGCATGGGAACCGTCTATCTGGGCGTGGATCCCGAGCTCGAACGGAAAATCGCGATCAAAGTCGTATCCAAAGAGCTCAGCACGCATCTCTCCATCGAGCGGTTGCGCCAGGAAGCGCGGCTTCTTGCCTCCGTGAACCATCCCAATCTCGCTACGGTCTATTCGCTCGAGAAGGCGGGGGACCGGGCCTTCCTCACCCTGGAGCTGGTCACCGGACCTACCTTGGGAGCCTCGTTTCACGGCGGCCCGTTGCCGGTCCGGGAAGCGATCCTCGTATTTCGGCAGATTGCGAGCGCGATGGCTGCGATCCATCGAAGTCGCATCATTCACTGCGACCTCAGTCCGGGGAACATCTGCATCAGCGACGGCGGTTTGGTCAAAGTGCTCGATTTCGGGTTATCCAGATTGGTCTTGGAGGCGGACGAGCTCCGGTCGGGCGATCCCGCGTCGCACACGCCGCAAATGCTCGGCACTCCTGGTTATATGAGCCCTGAGCTGATCCGTGGGGAAAAGCCTGACCATCGGACCGATATCTGGTCGTTCGGATGCCTCTTCTTCGAAGCGTTGACGGGGATCAGAGCCTTTCGAGGGGACAATCTCGGCGACGTTCTGGTCAGCACGTTGAAAGAGGAGCCGGATTATTCCCGGCTTCCTCGCGATGTGCCCGCAGAAATATGCGATCTGCTCGGGCACTGTCTCCACAAGGTGCCCGAGCGGAGGCACGACTCGATGGAGCGCGCAATCGGCACTTTGGAACGGACAAGTGCTGCGGGCCCCGACATTTCGACGGTGGAGCTGCAAGCAGTGGAAGACGAGCTTCCGTCGATCGCTGTTCTGCCGTTCGTCAATCGGAGTCACGATCCGGAGGACGAGTATTTCTCCGACGGTCTCGCCGACGAGCTGCTCAGGGTTCTGGCCAAGATCCGCGGTTTTCGCGTGGCGGCGCGCATATCGTCCTTTCACTGGAAGGGAAAGGATTCGACTCTGGGTGAGATCGGAAGATCTCTCAAGGTGGCCACCGTGCTCGAAGGCAGCATGCGAAAGGTCGGTAACCGCGTGCGGATCGCGGTCCAACTGGTCAAAGTTTCGGACGGCTTCCAGCTCTGGTCCGAACGGTATGACCGCACCCTCGACGATGTGTTCGCGGTGCAAGACGAAATCGCACAATCCGTGGTAAACGAGCTGCGTACGACGCTCCTCGGCGAGCGCGCGAAAGAGGAATCGAGCAGCGACGCGCGCGCGGAGGTGGCGGCCGCGGTCAAGGGTCGAGGTCACGATCCCGAAGCGCACCGTCTCTACCTCCAGGCGCGGTACTTTGCCGATCGCCACAACCTCGAGGATACGTTGAAGGCGGTCGATCATCTCGAGGCGGCGATCGCCCGCGAACCGGGCCATGTGCTCGCGTTGGCGCAGCTGGCGCACGTCTACGCGACCAAAGCCACCTACGGCTGGCTGCCCCTCGCGGAAGGATTCGAGCGAGCGCGGAGCGCCGTCCATCGCGCTTTGAGGCTGGCGCCCGATCTCGCGCAAGCCCACGCGGTTCTGAGTCGGATCCAGAGCACGTACGATTTCGACTTCAAGGCAGCGGAGGCATCCTGCCGACGAGCGCTGGAATTGGCGCCCGGAGACCCGGAAGTCCTGCTGTTCGCGAGCGCTTGGCCGCTCTATGCCAGTCGTTCCGAGGAGGCGATCCGCGCTTGCCAGCTCGCGCTGGAGAAGGATCCCTTGAGCTCGGCGATCTACGCGCGCCTTGGAATCGTGCTTCGCGCGGCCGACCGTCTGGACGAGGCGCTGGCGGCGTTCGGGAAGGCGTTGGAGCTTTCGCCTCACAGAATCGGCACTCACATGATCCAGTCTCTCGTGCACGTCGCGGAGGGTCGTCCGGAGAAGGCGCTTCTCGAAGCGGAGCTCGAACCCGCGGAGTGGGCCAGGCTCAGCGCGCTTGCCGTGGCCTATCACGCTCTGCACCGTCGAGCCGAATCGGATGCGGCGCTCCACGAGTTGGTAAGAGAGTTTTCCGATCAGTGCGCGTATCAGGTCGCGGGAGTGCACGCGTGCCGCGGCAGCATCGATGATGCGTTCCACTGGCTGGAGAAGGCGTACGAGAATCGCGATGCGGGGATCGCGTCGCTCATGCCGGAACCCGCCTTCCGGCCGCTCCACGAGGATCCCCGTTGGGAACGCTTGCTCCGCAAGGAACCCCGGGTGGAGGGACCGCC
>CAMPIC010000632.1 GCA_946886185.1 uncultured bacterium | reverse complement strand
ACGACGAAGCGGCGTACTACTTCATCCGACGAGCCTGCCTGGCGGGGTGGGAAGCGGCGATCTCGGTACGACGGCTCATCACTTCGTCGATTTCCTCGCGCACGCCCGCCAGCAGCTCTGGCAGATGCTGCCGATCAGCCCGCCGGGTCGCGCGTCCTCTCCGTACGATCCGATGTCCTCGTTTGCGGGCAATCCCGGGTTGATCGGTCTCGATCTGTTGATCCGGGATGGACTCCTTCGATCTCGCGACATTCCCGACGTCTCGTTCCCTGCGAAACGCGCCGACTTTCCCCGTTCGGTTGCGCTCAAACGCGCCGCGTTGATGATCGCTTTCGAGAATCTGACGACGCTTCCGCGACTGCGGAGCGCATTCGATGCATACCGCGAGCAAGA
Organism: uncultured bacterium; assembly: GCA_946886185.1. Next base: position 2,245 of record CAMPIC010000632.1, on the reverse strand, counting down.
ACGGAGCTGGCTCGACGATTGGGCGCTCTTCATCGCTCTGAAGAAGAGAGACCCGGAGCGTTCCTGGGCCGATTGGGACAAAGGACTGCGCGACCGGCGTGAGGAGAGTCTCGCCGAGGCGCGACGTGAGCACGCCGAAGAGGTCGAGTTTCAACAGTTCCTGCAGTTCGTATTCGATCGGCAGTGGTCGAAGCTTCGAGCGTTCGCGCGTGACCGAGGCGTCTTTCTGATCGGCGACGTTCCTTTCTATCCCGCATTGGAAAGCGCCGATGTTTGGGCGAATCCAGACTCGTTCGATCTGGATGGCGGGAGGCGCCCGCGCACCGTCGCGGGAGTACCGCCCGATTTGTTTTCTCGAACCGGTCAGCATTGGGGCAATCCCACCTACGCATGGAATCGGATCCAGCGAGACGGTTATCGATGGTGGATCGAACGGATTCGTGCCGCGCTTCGTCGCTTCGACGCGCTGCGGCTCGATCACCTGATTGGATTCCATCGCTCCTGGTGCATTCCGGCGGATGCGCCCAATGCATCCGCCGGACGCTGGCGTCCCGGTCCAGGAATCGCGATTTTCGACGCGATTCACAAGGAGCTCGGGTTCGTTCCACTGATCCTCGAGGATCTCGGTCTGGTCACGCCGGCCGTGGAAGCGCTCCGCGACGCCAGCGGGCACCCCGGCATGCGCATCCTGCAGTGGGCGTGGAACGGCGCCGAGGACAATCCCCATCTACCGCACAACTATCCTGCCGCTTGTGTGGCGTATACCGGCACGCACGACAACACGACTCTGATGGGTTGGTATCGCCCGACTCGTTCGAGGAAGGAGCGCGGCTCTCTGGAGAACATCCAGCGCGAGCGTGCGCGGGCGCTGCGCTATGCGAACAGCGACGGTACCGAGTTTCAGTGGGACATGATGCGCGCACTGTTCGCGTCCCGGGCCAACACCGTGATTGTCCCGATGCAGGATGTTCTCGGGCTGGGCGAGCCCGCGCGGATGAACGTGCCGGGGACTATGCGCGAGAACTGGGTCTGGCGGATGGATCCCACCGCGCCTTCTCCGGACGTGGCCCGCCGCTTGCGCGAGCTCAGCACGCTTTACGGCCGCGACCGATGATCGCCTGACGCGGCCCGAGCCAGATTCGTGCCGCACAGCGAAGCATTTGAATCGCCGCACTCGAAATCGGGCGCGCGGATGTGTCGCACTCGCACCAGATTCATGCCGGACAGCGAAGCATTTGGGTCGCCGCACTCGAGTCGTGCGCGCGGATGTGCCGCACTCGCGCCAGATTCATGCCGAGAGGGAGATCTTTCGCATCGCCACGACAGAAAGGATGAGGATGTTGCGCGTCCAACACCATCCGGCCACGACCACATACCAAAAAATCATCATGCGAACATATTTTTGTGGAATACAATTGCTATCGATCCGTATAATATGATCGTGCGCTTTCGTGGCCGCAGACGAGTTTCTGTCCGCGCCGCGTTCGAAGCCACGAATCGATGCTCAAATCCCCTACAACATCGTGAACTTTGATCGTGGAGACAGCATGGTCTTGCTGACGTCGCCGGAACGGCCGATCCCTCATGGCGCCATTCCAAGACATCGTGTGGGGAAACATCTCCTACACGGTCACGGTCGACACAGCTTCCGTGGAAGAAGGGCGCGGGGATGGGTGCGCGAAACCACCCCTCGACATGGCCGCCAAGTCGACGAAGCCCCCTACAAAAGCGCCATTGCCTGGCACGTTCGCGAGACCAGTCCTCCCTATGGCGCGCCGCCCGAAACCTCCCCGGCAGAGCTCGCACGCGATCTGGTCGATGCGTGGCATGCGCTGGCGCGAGCGGAGTCGGCGGTGGCTTTGGCCGAGGGCGATACGTTGCGGCTCGTTGCCGATCAGCGGCTTCACGTGCGCCTCGGTTTCTCCAGCTTCCACGACTTCTGCGTGGAGGCCGCTGAGATCACGGCGAGCACAGGCAAGCGACGCGTCGCGGTGAGCCGCCTCGCTGCGGAGGTTCCTGCGCTGAGGGACGCGCTGCTGGATGGAACGGTGTCGCAATGTCAGGCGCTGGTACTGCGACCGGTTGTCACAGCTGAGTCCGCGGCGTGGTGGATCGCAGTCGGGGCGCGGTCGACCGTGACGGAACTGCGCGCCGCCGTGCGGCAAGCCGTAGCTGCTGAGAAGGCCGGCTCGCTACATCAAACTCGGCACCAGACTCCGCGAGTGACCTTTTCGAGGAGGAGCCG
>CAMPIC010000631.1 GCA_946886185.1 uncultured bacterium | reverse complement strand
AGGTGAGCATGCGTGAGAAGAATCGCTGCGCTTCTTCTCTGGTGTGGTCGCGATCGACCCGGTACATCATCGGGCCCCACACCAGCGTGAAGGGGGCGAGGAGGACGACGCTGATCAAGGAGGAAAGCTTGACGGCGAGCGAATAGACCCCCGTCGCCGCGAGCATTCCGTAAGAGGCGAGCAGGAGCTTGTCGACGCTCTGAAGCGTGACCGCCCCCAGGTTGGCGAAGAGGAACGGCAGCCCGAACACCAGGTATTCCCGAAGCACGCTCGCGCTCGGTAGCCGTCCCCACGACCTGAGGAGCAGAGGCGCTTGCGCGAGGAAGAGGCCGAGCGAGGACAACGACTCTCCGAGCACCGCACCGGTCAGTCCCATGTCGCGGACCAGCACGAAATAGAGGATGAGCGCGAGGCTCGAGAGGAGGCGGAGGAAGTTGTAGAGAGCGTAGCGTCCGCTCTTCTCCTGCAACCTCAGGATCGTCATCGCGACGTCGGAGATCATGCGCGCGCCGATTCCGAGCGCGAGGATCTGGAAAAGCGGCGCCTTGGCCGGGTCGTGGAGAATCGCGCGCGCCAGGACAGGTCCCAGGAGAACGAAGATCACGAGGAAGATCGCGGTCGACGCGCCGATCATCGATCCGACTCCGGAGACGACCTGCTTGCGCCCCGCCTCGTCCCCTCGGGTGTAGTACCGCAGCAATGTTCCCAGCTGACCGAGGCTGAGCGTCATGAGCGCGAACGTCTGCAGAGTGAGGAGCGCCTGGAGCTGGCCGAACTCCACCGGGTCGAGGGCGCGGGTGTAGACGGGAATCAGGGCGAAGCCGAGGACCTTCCCGAGAAAGTCGGCCGTGCCGTAGACGATTCCGTGTCGCGCGAGCTGCGTGAGATAGTGCGCGAGCTTCATCTCCCGCCCAGTCCGGCATAGAGCGCGATCAATTCAGCGGCGCTCCGCTTCCAGTTGTAGCGCTCCAGCACCGCGCGCCGGCCTCGCTCGCCCAGACCCGCGCGCGCTTGCGGATCGCGTAGCTCACGGAGACGTTGGGCCAGCGCCGCCGCGTCGCCGGACGGGTAGGTCACACCGCCCCCGGTCTCCTCCAGAATCCGGCGGAGCGGGCGGCAGTCGGTCGCCACCACCGGACGGGCGAGCAACATGTAATGGAAAAGCTTGTGTGGAATGGTGCTGTCGGTGTGCTCGCTGCGCAGATGGGGGATGAGACACACCTTGGAGGCGGAAACGTAGGAGGGAAACTTCTGAAAGCTCTGCCATCCTTCGAAGGAGACTCGCTCCGCGAGGCCGAGCTTGTGCACGCGCGCTTCCAGAGCGTTCCTGGTCGCTCCTTCTCCGACCAGGAGGAGATGAACGTCGTCCTTTTCCTGCCTGGCCAGAATCGCGAGCGCATCCACTGCGGATTCCAGGCCGCGATGCCGGTCGAACCCTCCCAGATACGCGATCGTGAACCGATCGCGGAAGCGCGCCTCGATCGACTCGTCGCGTGGGAACCCCTCGAACTCATCCACCGCCACCGTGTTCGAAACGACCCGGATCCGTTCCTTCGGAATCCCGTAGTCGGCCAACCGCTCCGCCGCCTCCTCCACGACCACGATGATTCGATCTACCTGCGGCAGCATCCGCTTCTCGTAGTGCCGCCAGGTCTTGGGCGAGATCAGCCACTTCCCGGGGAAGCGGTTCGCGTAATCGTAGGTTGCGACTGCCGCCGGGTAGTTTTCGTGCAGATCGATGACGAACGGAAGATCGAGCCGCCGGACGGCGCGCGCTCCCACCGACGCGAGCGGCAGGTCGTGCACGTGCAGCGCTTCGATCCGCTGGTCGCGCAGCCAGGGAACGAGCCGCCGGCCGAAGAATTCGAAGTAGAACGGGAGCACGAGGGCGAGCGCGGAAGCCTTCTTATAGAAGCGCGGATCGATGGAGAGCCGGTGGATCTCGACGCCGGCCCATGTTTCACGCTCGGGTTTGCGCCCGCCGGGGTCGACGCAGAGGAGGTGCACCTCGTGTCCGGCGCCGACCAAGGACCGCGCTTCGTTGGCCACCCTCGGATCGGGCGGGAAGGGCTTGTCGAGAAGCATCCCGATGCGCATCGAGGGCGGTCAGTTCCCTGCGGAAGTCGATTCCGGCCCGGGCGCCGTGCGGAGCTCGCCGGCGCGGACGCGAGAAGGCGCGCCGCGTTCGAACCAGTCCCGAATGACCGCGGCAATCCGCGCTCCCGCCTGACCGTCCCACTTCTCCGGCACTCGCGCATGGCGCGGCCGCGTCCTCGAGTCGTCGAGCGCGCGCAAGAGGGCGCGCGGGGCGTCGTTCACCAGCAGGTTCGTCCCTTCGGTAACCGTGACGGGCCGCTCCGTGTTCGGTCGCAACGTCAGGCAGTCGACTCCTAGCGCGGTGGTCTCCTCCTGCACGCCGCCAGAGTCGGTCACCACCACCGAAGCGTGCATCATGAGCGCGAGGAAGTCGAGATAACCGAGAGGCGGCAACAGGTGCAGCTCCGGAATCGCTTCGAGGGCGGCGAGCTTGCCGGCCGCTTCGAGGTTCGCTCGCGTCCGCGGATGGATCGGGAAGGCCACCGGCATACGCTCCACGAGCAAGGTCAAGAGCTGGAGCACCCGCTCCATGTCCCGCCCCGAG
>CAMPIC010000630.1 GCA_946886185.1 uncultured bacterium | reverse complement strand
ATCCCGAAGCGAATCTCGCCCTGCTTCCGATCTCCGACATCCCTGCCGCACGAGGGTGCCGTTGGTGCTGCGGATGGGGGTTCCGGCGGCGTCGAAATACTCGACCGTGAGGGCGGCGGAAAGCGCGGTCTCCGGATTCCAGGTCTGGGCGCTCGAATCGACCGCCAGCAGGACCGGCGCGAACAGGAGAGCCCATCTCGCCGGCCCGAGCAGTAGGGCCCGACGCGCCGGCGCGAGCAGCAGGGCCCATCTCGCCGGCCCGAGCAGCAGGGCCCGACTCGCCGGCGCGAGCAGCAGAGACCGACTCGCCGGCGCGAGCAGCAGGACCGATTGCGCCAGCGCGCGCGTGCTTCGAACGATCGCGTGAGGTGATCTCATCCCGGCTCCTGGCGCCCCCGGGAACGCCCCCGCGCGCGCCCGTGACGATCCCTCATTCTACGACGATTCGAGCCGCCGGCGATCGCGCAAGGGACGGAGGCGCGTAGATCGTCCTCGCCGACGCTCCGGGGATGGAAAATTCTCCCGGAGCGCGCGCCAGGATCGTGTAGCGCACGCAGTGCACGCCGGGACGGGGAAGGCGCACCACGAAACGCGCGCCCGTCTCCGAAACGTCGCTCCAGAGGATCTCGGCGCCCTCGGCGCTTCCGATCTCCAGCAGCTCGGAACCCGCCGGGAGCGGCTCTTCGATGAGCAGGAGGCGCCCCGAGACCGAGTCGCCCGGCGTCGCGATCCAGATCTCCGCTTCCACCGGGACTCCGCGCGTCCATCGGGAGCGTTCCACGCCCGAAGATGGGTCGAGGTAGCGCCGCGAGACAGCCAACCCTTCTTCCAGCGCCTGCGCCCGCAGCGCGTCGCGCTCCACTTCGATGCGCATCTGGTAGGCCACCGGATCGAACGCGCCGCTCTCGAACGCGACCGGTAAGCGGACGCCCGCGCTGGAGGGGCGTTCCGCGCGCGCGAGCTCTTCGAGGGAGAACTCGAAGAGCTTCGGCGACCGATGGTCTTCGGTGAACCGCGCCGCCTCGGTGCGCAGCATTCCGAGCACGAATCTGCCTTGCACCGGATAGTGGATCTTTTCCACGCGCGAGAGCTGCAGTTGGATCGCGTGCGCGGCGAGGGCTGCCTCGTGTGGATTGCTCCAGATGCCCGCGCGACGCTGCTCGAGGAGCCAGGGGAGCAGGCGCGCCGCCAGCGGATGATTGGGTTGACGGAGCGCAAGGAACGTGAGCGCAAGGGCGCTTGCCCGGATCCGGTCATCGCTCCGCGAGGAGAACGGCAGTCCGTTCGGTTCGAGCTCAGCCACCCATCCGCCGGGCGCCCAGTCGCGCATCTCGACCAGGAGCGCGTCGAGATGAGAATCGATCTGAGTCCGCGCGCGCGCCGAGGAGCGCGGATCGCGCTGGTAGGCATCGAGCGTGAGCGCGGCATACAGGCGTCCCACGACCCCGGATTGATCGGAGCGAGAGAGAAGCTGGCCGAGCTGGATCTCGTCGGCTCTCGCTTCCCCGCGGCCGAATGCGATCCGCACCCAGGCATGGAACGCCTGCAGCGCGAGCTCGCTCCTCGTGGGTCCCGACTCGGAACCGTGCGCTCGCCATTCCGCGAGCCTGCGCTCGGTGCGCGCGAACAGCTCCGACTCGACCCGGTGCCCGTTCTGCGCCAGCTCGCCCAGCGTCCAGAGCGCATAGGCGTCGAGATAGGCCCCGGTTTCGGCGTCGTCCGGCAGGACAGGCGATGCTTCCAGCAGCTCGAGATTCTCGGCGATCGTCCTGCGCAGCTCTTCCTTCGTCGGAATCTCGAAGAACGCATCGTGCAGCTTGGCGAGCGCGCTGGCGGCGCGCAGCCGGCTGATCTCCGCCTCGCGCCCGGGAGTGTCGGCGCGGAGGAGCGAGAGCAGCGGATCGCGCAGCTCCACCAGCAGAGAGGGAGCGAGCACCACCCGCAGACCTCCGGCGTCCTGCAGGAGCGGATCGTCCAGCGCGAGGCTCGATTCCGTCCTGCCGGTCGCGCTGCCCCGTTCGATGCGCGTCTCCGTGAACGACGGGCGGTGCGCTTCGATCGCCACGTGGCGCGTGTCGAGCAGCGTTCCCGCGGAGCCTCCCATGCGCAGCGCGAGCTCGAGCTCGACCACTCCCGGCTCGGATGCGCTCATCGGCAGATAAAGCGTGCGCAGCGCACCCGGATCGAGCCGCAGGGTCGCATCGGAGTCGCCTTCCATGCGCCCACCGGTGAGGCTCGCTCCCAGCCAGAGCTCGACGGACTGGGCGGAGCGATTGCGCACCGCGACCGGCAACGAGACGCGGTCTCCCACGAGGATGGAAGGAGGTACCTGCGGGACCAGATACGCGGACGGCGCTCCGGAGAGGTCCGCTTCCGCGAATCCGATCTCGTTCGAGGTGGTGGTCGCGATCGCCATGATCCGCAGCCGATGAGAGCGAGGACCGAGAGGGATGTGCGCGACGACGCGTCCATCTCCGCGCAGGGCGAGCGAGGGCATCCAGAAGAGGGCGCGCGCGCGCGGAACCTCTTCCTTCGGAGGGCGGGGTGGTCCTTCCTCGGACGACGGGATCTCCGGGAACGGCTCGGATCCGGAGAGCGCGAGCTGATTGCGCGTGTCCGCCCATTCGATCGGTCGCGAACGATCGCGG
>CAMPIC010000629.1 GCA_946886185.1 uncultured bacterium | reverse complement strand
CGTTGATCTCGAAACGGTCGATGTCCTGGATCTCCCGCCCTGCCCGCTCGAGCGTCCGCCGGATGGCCGGAGCAGGTCCGATCCCCATTTCGGACGGTTCGACCCCGACCGAGGCCCATCCCAGGATGGAGACGAGCGGCGTCTTCCCGGCCGCCTTCGCTCCCTCCGGAGTGGTGAGGATGAGCGCGGCGGCTCCGTCCACGATCCCGGATGCGTTCCCGGGAGTGACGAATCCATCCCTCGAGAACGCGGGCTGGAGCCGCGCGAGACCCTCGAGTGTGGTGTCCGGCTTCAAGTGGTCGTCTTGATCGACGACGATGGGCTGCTTGCCGGGCACCTCCACTGGGACGATCTCCTCGGCGAAGAACCCGTCCTGACGAGCGCGCGCGGCGCGCTGCTGGGAGCGGAGCGCGAACTCGTCCTGCGCCTCGCGGCTCACCTCGTACCGCCGTGCGAGCTTGTCGGAGGTCTGCGCCATCAGGAGGTTGCAGGTGGTGTCCATGAGCGAGACGAGGAGCATGTCCTCGAGCACGGTGTCGCCCATCTTGTGCCCGGAGCGCAGTCCGCGAATCACATGCGGCGCCTGAGAGAGGTTCTCCATCCCGCCGGCGACCACCATGGAGGCGTCCCCGTTGCGCAGGAGATAGCTCGCGGACACGAGCGCCTGGATTCCGGATCCGCAGAGCCGGTTGACGGTGAGACCCGGAGTCGAGATCGGGCATCCCGCCCGCAGCGCGACATGGCGTGCGCCGTAGAGCGCATCGCCGCTCGTCTGCAGGGCATTGCCCATGACCACGTGATCGATCTGCTCCGGAGCGATGCCGCACTTCTCGAACGCGCCGCGCGTCGCGGCCGCGCCCAGATCCAGCGCGGACACCTTCCGGAAGAGTCCGCCCGGCTTGCCGTCGCCGCGCTTTCCTCCCTCCCACTCCGCCATGGCGGTGCGTGCGCCGCCCAGGATCACCACCGAGTCGCTCATGACTCTCTCCTTCGAAATTATCGCCCGGTGAATTCCGGGGTTCGCTTGCCGAGAAAGGCGCTCGTGCCTTCCTTCCAATCCGCTGTGGCGGCCGCCAGGCCGAAATGCGCCGCTTCGTGCGCGAGCGCTTCCGAAAGCGGCATCTCGATTCCCTGCACCGCCGCCTGCAAAGCGAGAGAGACCGCGCGCGGGCCTCGCTTGTCGATCGAACGCGCGAGATCCCGGCAGCGGTCCATCACCTCCGCGGGCTCCGCGATCCGATTGGCGAATCCGATGCGGAACGCCTCCTCCGCCGTGATCATCTCGCCGCTCAGGATGATTTCGAGCGCCCGTCCCAGTCCTACCACCCGCGTGAGGCGCTGGGTCCCGCCGAAACCGGGGATAACGCCCAGGCCCACCTCCGGCAGTCCGATCCGCGCGGTCTTCGACAACACCCGCAGATGGCACGCGAGCGCGAGCTCGCATCCGCCGCCCAGCGCGAAACCGTTCACTCCCGCGATGACGGGACGGCGGGAGCGCTCGATCGCGGTCAGGATCGCCTGCCCGCGAAGCGCGAACTGAGTCGCCTGCTCGGGATCGAGCTCCGCCAGCTCGCCGATATCGGCGCCCGCCACGAACGCTTTCTCTCCCGCGCCGGTGAGGATCATTCCACGCAGATCAGCGCCGTCTTGGAGCTGCTGCGTGACCGCGGCCAGCTCCTCCATCGTGCGCCGGTCGAGCGCATTGAGCGCCTTGGGACGCTGGATCGTCACCTCCAGCCATCGGTCGCGCGCTTCGACGACCAGGTTCTCGAAAGTCATACCCCCTGCCTCCGTGTGGCCTCGTCGATCACATCCGCTCCAGGATCATCGCATGACCCATGCCGCCGGAGACGCAGAGCGTGGCGAGGCCGCGGTGCGCGTCCCTGCGGATCATCTCATGGACAAGCGTGACGATGATGCGCGCGCCGGTCGCGCCGATCGGATGGCCGAGCGCGATCGCGCCTCCGTTCACGTTGACCCGTTCGCGAGCGAGCTTCAAGTCGCGATCGACCGCGATCACCTGCGCCGCGAACGCCTCGTTCAGCTCGATCAAGTCGAGATCGGAGAGAGCGAGATCGAGCTTGCCGAGGAGCTTGCGCACCGCCGGGACGGGACCGATCCCCATGATCTTGGGATCGACTCCCGCGGTGGCGTAACCCGTGATCCGCGCGAGCGGGCGGATTCCCTGGCGCTCGGCTTCGCTCTTGCGCGTGAGGATCACGGCCGCGGCGCCGTCGGTGATTCCCGATGAGTTGCCCGCGGTCACCGAGCCTTCCCGCGAGAAGACCGGCGAGAGCTTGGCCAGGTCTGCCATGGACGTTTCGGGACGGGGGTGCTCGTCCTGCGAGAACGACTCCGCGCCCGGCTTTTTCGACGGGACCGGCGCGAGCTCGGAACGAAACGCGTGCGAGCGCAGCGCCTCTCCGGCCCGCTCCTGGCTGGTGCGAGCAAACTCGTCCTGCTCGGTGCGTGAGATTCGATATTCACGCGCGAGCGTTTCCGCGGTCTCGCCCATCACCTGCTCGGCGAGCGGGCAGAAGAAACCGTCGCGATACATTCCATCGACCAGCTCGTAGCTGCCCATCTTGTATCCGAGGCGGACTTTGTCGGCGAGGAAGGGAACGCGGCTCATCGATTCCATGCCGCCGGCGACGAT
>CAMPIC010000628.1 GCA_946886185.1 uncultured bacterium | reverse complement strand
CTCGCGGGCGCTCCCGGGATGGCCTCGCGTGCGGCATTGCGCTGCGGGAGCGGATTGGTCAGAACGGCGGTCCCGGTCTCGATCGCGCCGCTCGCGCATTCGGCCGCCTCCGAATCGATGACGATCCATCTTCCCGAAGGAGAGGAAGGACAGATTCTCGCCTCCGGCGCCGACCGGCTCCTCTCCGGATTCGGCAACTGGGACGCGCTCGTCATCGGCCCGGGGTTGGGACGATTCCCCGACACCGATCGTTTCGTGCTCAAGCTCCTGGGCGGTTGGTCCAGGCCGATGGTGATCGATGCCGACGCACTCAACGTGCTCGCCGCATGGGGACCCGACTCATGGGTTCCGCGCGCCCGCGAAATCCGCGCGGCGGCCATCGCGGGAGGAGTGGTGCTGACTCCGCACGCCGGCGAGCTCGCGCGGCTCACCGGGTCCACCATCGACTCACTCCAATCCGATCCGATCTCCACCGCGCGGATCTGGGCGGAGCGATGGGGAACGACGCTGGTGTTCAAGGGTGCTCCGAGCGTGATCGCCTCTCCGGAAGGAGAGGTGTGGGTGAATCCGACCGGCAACTCCGGGCTCGCGACCGGTGGATCGGGAGACATCCTCTCGGGCATCATCGGAGCCTTGCTCGGTCAGGGACTGGACGGACCGCGCGCGGCGGTGCTCGGGTGCTATCTGCACGGCCTCGCGGCCGATCTGTGGGTCTCTGAACCGGATCGCGCGCAACGCTCGCTCCTTCCGAGCGACGTGATCGAGACGCTCCCGCGCGCGATTCGCGATGTCGAGGAGCGCGCAACTCCGCCTCGCTGGCGTTGGAGATGGATATGAAGACGGGGCGACCGCCGGGACGGAGTCATCTCCGCTGGTTCATCGAGATCGGGCAGCGGCTCGATCGCAAAGGATTCATCGCCTCGAACGACGGCAACCTGAGTTGCGTCGACGACGACGGATCGCTGCTCGTGACCGCGACCGGAGCCCGCAAAGGCTATCTGCGCGAAGATCAGATCGTCCGGGTGGATCGAGCGGGCCGCCTCCTCCATGGAGAGTACTTTCCGAGCTCGGAGCTGGAGATGCACCTCGCGGTGTACGCGGAGCGTCCCGACGTGCGCGCGGTCGTGCACGCGCATCCTCCCCATGCGACTGCCTTCGCGGTCGCGCGCCAGCCGCTCGCGGAGTGCGTGCTGCCGGAAGTGATCCTCACTCTCGGTTCGGTGCCGATCGCGCCGTATGCCACGCCCGGAACGGGCGAGCTGGGGGAGAGCGTGCGTGATCTGGTGCGGCGCCATGACGCGCTCCTGCTCGCGAACCACGGCGCGCTCACGCTCGGGGACGATCTCGAGTCGGCCTACTTCGTGATGGAGCGGCTCGAGCACAGCGCCACGATTCTTTTCTTCGCGCAGATGCTGGGGCAGGTCACGCGCCTCGATCCGCAGCAAGTGGCGCGGCTCATGGACACCGGGCCGCCGGAAGTGCGCGGCACCGTCCCCTGCATTCCCGAGCCGGCAGCGCGCGGCGGCGCTCCCGTGCTTCCTCCGGAGCGCACGTCATCGCAATCGGTGACCCCAGATGCGATCCGAGCGGCTGTCGAGGAGGTGTTGCGAGGCCGCTACCGCGCCGGCTGACGCGACCCCGAACTGCGTGCCAAGACGCGCCCACTTCCATTCCCAACTGCGTCCCAGGACCCCGCGCACTTCCATTCCCAACTGCGTGCCAAGACCCCGCGCACTTCCCATTCCCGACTGCGTGCCGGGACGCCGTGCATCTCCCGTCCCGGCCGTGAGAGGCCCCGGATCCGTTCCTCTAAGTCACTGGCGCGCCGCGCGTCGCCTCCACGCGGTTCGGAGCCGCAAGAACCGGAGGGGACCGTCCGATATCGGAGTGGGGACCCGCCGGCAGCGGACCTGGGGAAATCAACGCATGGATCCCGCCGATCTCTTTCGGTCATTTCGGCGCGCGCTTCGCGCCCACCAGCTCTATCCCGAGGGGAGCCGCGTCCGCATCGACGCCGCGGAGCGTCTGGTCGAACGGTTCGTCGAAGCGTTGGAGAAGCGCCCCGACGGAATCTCTCTCGCCTTTCTCGAGGAAGGAGCGTTCCTCGACGGCCATGTCCTGCCGGTGGAGCCGGACGACGGCGGCGGTCCCCTCGCGCAGCAACTCTTCGAGCTCGGAGTGCGCGAGCTGCGATTTCTTCCCGGACTGACCGCGCGTGAGATGGCCGATCTGCTCGACGTCCTGACCCGGGCGAAGCAGGGCGCGCTCGATCCCGTGGACGAGGATCTCTCGATCCTGCTCTGGGAGGCGGACCTGCTTCACGTGAGCTATCTCCTCTACGACTCCGATCCTCTCCTGCCGACTGCGGAGGGAGAGTCGGAAGAGAGCGAGGAGCCGCTTGCCGGAGACACGCCCCTCCGTGAATACATCGACGACGACGAGATCACGGTCGAAGCAAGCTCCTCCACCACCTGGATCCCGCTCAGCGAATCGGAGCGGCTCGGACTGCTCGCGAGCTACCGGCAGGAAGTGGAAGAGGAGATTCCGTTCAAGTATGGCCGCCTGCTCCTCGAGATCCTGCGCTCCGAGTCGGATGCGGCGGAGATTCCCCGGCTCCAACGCGTGCTGCGGGAGTATCTGGAGGCGCTCGTCGCGGCG
>CAMPIC010000627.1 GCA_946886185.1 uncultured bacterium | reverse complement strand
GCCCGCGCCCTCATCGAGCGGGTCCGGTCCGGCGTCGCCATCACCAGCGAGGATCTCGAATACTTCTTCTCCGCCGCCAACGGCAATGGAAGCGATCTCTCCGCGCCGGTCGCGGGAGGCGTGGTCCTGCTCGGCGACAAGAAGGCGATCAAGATCCGGAGCAAGACGCAGGCGGAGTACGTCGACGCGGCGCTCACCCATGACATCGTCTTCGGGATCGGGCCTGCGGGAACCGGCAAGACCTACCTCGCGGTGGCGCTGGCGGTGCGCCTCCTCAAGGAGAAGGCGGTCGACCGCATCATCCTGTCTCGTCCCGCGGTGGAAGCGGGGGAGCGCCTCGGGTACCTCCCGGGCGATCTGCAGGAGAAGGTGGATCCCTACCTGCGCCCTCTTTACGACGCCCTGCACGACATGATCTCGCTGGAGAAGCTCCAGCGGTTCATGCAGCTCGGCGTGATCGAGATCGTGCCGCTCGCCTACATGCGGGGGCGGACGCTCTCTCGCGCGTTCATCATCCTGGACGAGGCGCAGAACGCCACCCTCACCCAGATGAAGATGTTCCTGACCCGACTGGGCATCGGCTCGAAGGCGGTCATCACCGGGGATGTCACGCAGGTGGATCTGGACGATCCTTCCAAGTCAGGGCTCATCCAGATTCAGCCGATACTCTCCAAAGTACCGTCGATCCGCTTCGTCTATTTCACGGAGCGGGACGTGGTGCGCCATCACCTGGTGCGGGAGATCATCCTGGCGTTCGATCGCAACCAGAAGTAGGCGTCCGGCTTCTTTTCGGGGAGGACGTACGACTCTGAGCGCGAGACGCACTCGGATCTCGCCGCGGGCGCTTCCGCTCCGCGCCCAGCAGGGGTTCGCGCTTTTTGTGCTGCTGTTCGCCGCGATTCTCCTCGGATCGTGGCCCTCCTCGCGCGACCCGGTCTCCTACGTCGTGGGAGAGGTCCAGCCCACCACCATCATCGCGGATCGGGACTTTCCGGTGCTCAAGGCGGTGGAAGAGGTGGAGCAGGAGCGCGAGCGGAGGCTCGAATCGGTTCCCGCGGTGGTGGTGCGCGAGGACAGCTCCTCGGTGGCGGCCTATCGGCGGCTGCGCTGGATCCGCGAACAGGTGGAGACGCTGCGTCACCGCGGGGGAGCCTCCGCGAGCGTCGCCGACCGCGGCGAGCTGGTGCTCTCCTTCAGCCAACCGACTCTCCTGGCGCTTTTGATCGGACCGCGCTCGGACGATCTGCTCTCGCACGCCGAGCTGCTCGTGCAAGAGGTGATGCAACGCGGCTACGTCTCGAGCGATCTCGCCGAGGAGCTCGCCGCCTACCCGTCGGTGCGCATCACCGACCCGCTCGGATCGGTGACGATGCCGAGCGATCAGCTCATGACGGCCGATCGTGTCGGAGAGCTGGCGCGGGCGCGCGCCGTGCAGGCGGGGCTTCCCGCGGGCGCTCTGGCCGACATCGTGCTGCATGCCGCCACGCCGAACCTGCGCCTGCAGACGAGCGACACGCGCGCGCTGCGCGAAGAAGCGGTCGCGAGCGTCGAGCCGCACACCCGGATCGTGCGCAAGGGAGAGAAGATCATCGGCGCACACGAGGTGATCACCCCCGAGGTGCAGCGCACGCTGCGCTCCTACGCCTACTGGCGCGGCCAGCAAGGGCTCGGCGTGCGTCTCTGGGATCGCGCCGCTCCGCTCCTGGGCGCCCTGCTCCTGGTGCTCGTCCTGGTCGGCGCCTACGTGGTCTATCTCTGGATCTACCGGCGGCCGCTGCTCATGCGTCCGGTCGACTTCTGGCTCCTGCTCGTGATCCTCGGATTCGTGCTGCTGCTCGCGGGCGGTCTGGTGCGCGGGCTCGGCCTTCCGCACCTGCTGGTCCCAGCAAGCTCGATCGCGATCCTGGTCACGCTTTTCTTCGACGCGCGGCTCGCGATCGCGACCTCGCTCCTCGCGATTCTCCTGATCGGCCTGGTGGGTGACGGCGGCATGCCGTTCGTGGCGGTCATCGGAGTGGGCACGCTCATCTCGGTGCTCATGACACCGTCGTTGCGGAGACGCTCGCACTTCTATCGCGTGCTCGGGTTGGTCTCGGGAGTCCATCTCACGCTTCTCGCGGGAATGAGCCTCGCGGATGGGGGACAGTTCGGTTACTTCCTGCGCAGCGCGATCGCGTCGGTGGCCAATCCGCTGCTCGCGACCGCCGTCGTACTCCTGCTGCTTCCCATCTCGGAATCGGTCTTCCATCGCTCGACCGATCTCTCGCTCCTCGAGCTGGTCGATCTCAATCGGAGCGCGCTGCAGAAGCTCATGCTCGCGGCCCCGGGGAGCTATCATCACTCCATCATGGTCGGCACCCTCGCGGAGTCTTCCGCGCACGCGATCGGGGCGAATCCGCTGCTGGCGCGGGTCATCGGCTACTATCACGACATCGGGAAGGTGGCCAAGCCGGATCTCTTCGCGGAGAACGTGCAGCTGGGGCGAAAGTCGCCGCGCGATCGGCTCGCTCCCTCGATGTCGCGGCTCATCCTCGAACGCCACGTCCGTGAAGGCGTGCTCATCGGACAGGCGGAGCGGCTTCCCCGAGAGGTCCTGGAAGGAATTCGCGAGCATCATGGCTTCGGACTCATGAAAGAGGCGTATGCGCGCGCGCTCGCGCTCGATCCGACCAC
>CAMPIC010000626.1 GCA_946886185.1 uncultured bacterium | reverse complement strand
CGCCATCCCGTTTTCGTGTGGGGACCCGTCACCGCGCGAGATCGACGAGGAAGACTGAAGCCCACTCGCTGCGCGCGACGGCGGCTCACGCATCGGCTCGTTCGCGGAACGGGACGAAGACTTGGCGCGCGCAGAACGCCGATGCTCGGAAGGCTCGACGGATGGACGTTCCGCCGGTGCAGACGGTGGACGTTCCGCCGGTGCAGACGGTGCACGCTCGGCCGGTGCAGACGGTGCACGCTCGGCGGGCGACGTAACAGCTGGTTCGGTCGGCCGAGTGCGTCTCGGCGTCAGCTCCGTCGATGTCGCGCCTCCCGGGAGAGAGGCGCTATCGGCTTTTGGGAGGCGTACCGGAGCTCGAGCGGGCGCGAGGTCCGCTTCAGGCGCATCGGGAACCCGGTTCTTGACCGCGTCGGCGAAGCGCCGCAGATCGACCGAACGCGGAAGCGCGCACATCTCCGCGAGGACGATCTCCAAATGCACGCGCGGATACCCGCTCTTCCGCATCTGCTGAATCGCTTCCATGAGGAGACGGCAGAACCGCAGCAGATCGGCGACTTCGAAAAGCGCGCCCTCCTGGGCATAGAGCTCGCGCTCTTCCTCGGTTCCTTCGACTTGCTCCAAGAGCGTGCGATCGCTCGCGACCAGCAGGAGATTGCGCAGATGGACGAGGAACTCCTCCGCCAGCTCGACCAGATTCGCGCCCTCATCCACGACCCGGGCAAGCGCGGCAAGCGCCCCCGGCGTGTCCCCTTCACGGATCGCCCGCGTCCAGTCGAAGAAGAGATCCCGGCCGATCATGCCCAGCGTCTCGCGCACCACCTGCGCGGTGATGGGCCGTTCGCCGGTCGCGACCACTTGATCGAGGAGAGTGAGCGCGTCGCGCATCGATCCCTCTCCCTTGGAGGCGATGACCGCGAGCCCGTCAGTCTCGATCTCGATTCCCTCTTGATCGCAGATGAACCGCATCCGTTCGACCGCTTCGGAGCTGCGCAGGCGCGCGAAATCGAAGCGCTGGCAGCGCGAAAGGATGGTCGCGGGCACCTTCAGCACTTCCGTGGTCGCAAGGACGAAGACCACGTGAGGAGGCGGCTCTTCCAGGGTCTTGAGGAGCGCGTTGAACGCTTCCGTAGTGAGCATGTGGACTTCGTCGATGATGTACACCTTGGTGCGCAGGCGGGCCGGAGCGTAGCGCACTCCCTCGCGCAGATCGCGGATGTCGTCGATGCCGCGATTGCTCGCGCCGTCGATCTCGATCACGTCGAGAGCCGAGCCGCTCGTGATCTCGACGCAGGCGGCGCAGATCCCGCACGGCTCCGGAGTCACGCCCTGCTCGCAATTGAGTGCCTTGGCGAGCACGCGCGCCATGGTGGTCTTGCCCACTCCGCGCGGACCGGTGAAGAGATAGGCGTGGGCGGCGCGACCGGTCTTGAGCGCATTGGTGAGGGTGCGCGAGATGTGGGCCTGTCCCGCCACTTCGGAGAAGCGTTGCGGGCGCCACTTGAGCGCGAGAACTCGGTAGCTCACGGTTTCCCCCTCAAAACGCCATCGCAATTCGCCGGGGGCCCGAGGACCAGGCGGATCCACGGCGCACGAAGGTTCCCACGTACCGCTGCTACCTTCCGGTCCTGACGGGGTTGGCAGGTCTCCGTCGCGTGGGGCCTGGTCCTCGGGACCCCGCGCGACGCGGCGTTCCGGGGACGATCACCCTTCCGCAGAAGTCGGGCGCGACCCGCACGGTCACGCTCGACTCGGAAAAAAGAATGTGGAGATGAGCGGGATCGAACCGCTGACCTCCTCGTTGCGAACGAGGCGCTCTCCCAACTGAGCTACATCCCCAAAACAGATCCGAACACAGACCAACCGATTCTCCGTCGCCGCGAGGCTGGCTCGCGCGAACGCGAGCAAGTCTCGAAAACTCGAAAAACTGGCGGAGAGAGAGGGATTCGAACCCTCGATGCGTTTCCGCATACACGCTTTCCAGGCGTGCTCCTTCAGCCACTCGGACATCTCTCCGGCGCCGGGTCGCGACGCGACTCGGGCACGGGGGCCGATCTTAGATTCCACGACCGCTCGCGCTCAAGCGCCATTTCGATGCCGCGAATCCGGATCGTCCTCATCGGAACGACTGGCGGAGAGGGAGGGATTCGAACCCTCGGTGGGGTTGCCCCCACAGCGGTTTTCGAGACCGCCGCCTTCAACCACTCGGCCACCTCTCCGCACCAATTTGAAGAACGCGCGCATACGCTCCGCAGCCTCATCCGCCAGGAAACCCGACTCCACTTCCAGCTGATGATTCAAGCCTGGGATCGCCCGCACGTCGATGCGCGATCCGAAGGCGCCGAACTTGGGCTCGGGAGCTCCGTACACGACCCGTTCGACACGTGCGAGGAGCAGCGCCCCCGCGCACATCAAACACGGCTCGACCGTCACGTAGACGGTCGCACCGTCGAGCCGCCAATCCCCCACCGTCGCCGAGGCCGCCGAAAGCGCGATCATCTCCGCGTGCGCGCTCGCATCCCCGCTCGCCTCGACCCGGTTGCAACCGCGGCCGATGATCCGTCCCGATTGGACGATCACGCATCCGATCGGGACCTCACCGTTTTCGAACGCGAGATCTGCTTGCTCGAGAGCGCGATGCATCCATCGCTCGTGCTCCGCGCGCGAATCCATCCGGGCATCCT
>CAMPIC010000625.1 GCA_946886185.1 uncultured bacterium | reverse complement strand
CGTCCTCGAGAGCAATGACCGGAGCTACGAACAACGGCTTTCGGCGACCAAAATGGTGCGATCTGCGGAAGAACCGACTCCAACGGTGCTCGGAGTCCTCGTGTTGAGCTCGCGCACCCGAGACTTCATTCCTGGGGCCTATATCCAGTTCTTGCGAATCGAAGGTCGCGAGTTGGCCGATCCTGTTTCCGACGCACAGGAGATTGACGGCCCGGTGTCTGAAATGTTGCGTCGCATCGACGAGAAACTCACTTCGCACAACCGAACCGCAGTCGACCTCACGAGCGACGACCGCGAACGTCGTACGTTTCTGTATCCACTGGTTGCCTTGCAACAAGTCGTCCGCAATGCGGTAATGCACCGCAGCTATGAAGCCACGAACGCGCCGGTGCGCGTAACGTGGTACGACGACCGGATCGAGATCATCAGCCCCGGGGGACCGTTCGGTGCCGTGACTGCCGAGAACTTCGGCCAGCCGGGAGTCAGCGATTACCGCAACCCGAGCCTCGCGGAAGCGTTGCGAGTCTTGGGGTTCGTGCAGCGTTTCGGTGTCGGAATCGCAACAGCCCGCCGCGAACTCGACAAGAACGGAAATCCTCCTCTCGAGTTCGACGTCAACCCATCGCATGTGGGTGTTACGCTCAGGACCGCGCGATGAGGACCATTGCTTTTTTCAACAACAAAGGCGGAGTGGGCAAGACGTCGCTGGTCTACCACCTAGCCTGGATGTATGCCGATCTGGGCCTGAGCATCCTAGCAGCAGATCTCGATCCTCAGGCCAACCTGACCAGCATGTTCCTCGAAGACGAACGTCTCGAGACGCTCTGGTCCGAGACTGGCATCAGGCAAACTGTGTATGGAGCGCTGCGCCCTCTGCTCGACGGAACTGGAGACATCACCTCTCCGCACGTAGAGAATGTCGCTCCGGGTCTGGGGCTGGTCGTGGGCGATTTGGCCCTCTCCGCGGCGGAGGACGAGCTTTCGAGCCAGTGGCCGGACTGCCTTGACCGCAAGCCGCGCGCCTTCCGGGTGCTCTCCGCTTTGTGGCGCATCCTGCGCAAAGCTTCAGACGAAACGGAGGCGGGCCTGGTGCTCGTGGACGTGGGCCCCAATCTGGGAGCGTTCAACCGGGCGGCACTGGTGACGGCTGATTGCGTGGTCGTTCCACTCGCACCGGATCTCTACTCGCTTCAGGGTCTGCGAAACCTGGGGCCAACTCTCCGGCGTTGGCAGGGAGAGTGGACAGAACGCCGCGAGCGCAACCCCGTCGCTGATCTCGAGCTCCCACGCGGCACTATGTCGCCGATTGGATATGTCGTCATGCAGCACGCGGTACGTCTCGACCGTCCGATCAAAGCGTACTCTCGTTGGATGGAGCGGATTCCCAGAGTCTATTCCGAGGCAGTGCTCGGTCAACCATTCCAGCCCGGAGTCACGATAGAGCGAGATCCTAATGGTCTGGCAACGTTGAAGCACTATCGTAGCCTCATGCCGCTCGCACAGGACGCACGAAAACCGATGTTCCACCTCAAACCCGCGGACGGTGCGATCGGAGGCCACGCAAAGGCGGTCCAGGACTGCTACAACGATTTTCGCGCACTTGCGCGCACGATCGCCACACGGAGCGGGGTCACGCTGCCTTGATCTACAAGAAGAAACTGATCGAGGTGGCGCTGCCGCTGGATGCGATCAACGCGGCCTCCGCGCGCGAGAAGTCGATCCGGCACGGGCATCCCAGCACGCTCCATCTGTGGTGGGCGAGGCGCCCCCTCGCGGCGGCGCGGGCCGTGATCTTCGCGCAGATGGTCGACGATCCCTCCGCGAATCCGGACCTGTTCACGACCGAGGAGGCGCAGGAGAAAGAGCGGCAGCGGCTGTTCCGGATCATCGAGGAACTCGTGAAGTGGGAGAACACCACCAACGAGGAGGTCCTCCAGGCAGCGCGCGACGAGATCTGGCAAAGCTGGCGGAGAGCCTGCGCCGAGAATGCCGGCCATCCGCGCTCGAAGGAGCTGTTCGACCGCCACAAGCTGCCGGCATTCCATGATCCGTTCGCCGGTGGGGGAGCGCTTCCCCTGGAGGCGCAACGCCTCGGGCTCGAAGCGTACGCGAGCGACCTCAATCCAGTGGCGGTCCTGATCAACAAAGCGATGATCGAGATTCCGCCCAAGTTCGCGGGCCGGCCTCCGGTGAATCCGGAAGCGCGCAGCAACCAGGACCTGTTCGCGCGGCAGTGGAAGGGCGCCCAGGGTCTTGCCGAGGACGTGCGCTACTACGGCCGCTGGATGCGGGACGAGGCGGAGAAGCGCATCGGGCACCTCTATCCGAAGATCGAGGTCACCGAGGAGATGGCGAAGGAACGGCCGGACTTGGCAGGCTACGTGGGCCGCAAGCTCACGGTGATCGCGTGGCTCTGGGCGCGGACGGTGAAGAGTCCGAACCCGGCATTCGCGCACGTGGACGTGCCGCTCGCCTCGACCTTCATGCTTTCGACGAAGGCGGGGAAGGAGGCGTACGTCGAGCCAGTGATCGAGAACGGCGGGTATCGGTTCACGGTGAAAGTCGGGGAACCCAAGGACGCAGATGAGGCGAAAATTGGGACCAAGCTGTCTCGCGGCGCGAATTTTCGATGCGTGATGTCGGGAGCGCCAATCACGGGCGACTACATCAAGGCCGAGGGCAAGGC
>CAMPIC010000624.1 GCA_946886185.1 uncultured bacterium | reverse complement strand
ACGGGCGTCAGAGCGGCCCGGAATCGGCTGGCATCTCCACGTCGCACGCGTTTGCGGCGGCCGTGTTCGTTCTGATCGGCGCGGCATGGACGACGATGCTGGTGGCCCGATACGACGCTACTACAGGATCCACCACGATCCCGGTGCTCGGCGCGCTCCAACTGGGCGAAGCGGAGGAGGGACGAGGCGAACATCTCGACGGCGACCATCGACACGATCACGACGATGATTGAGCGCCGGGAGCCAGAGTAATCATCGAGCGGTCGTAGCGCTCCCGGCTTCCGCAGAGAAGCAGATCCAGAGTGTTTGCCGTTATCGGAGAGTCGCTGACCAACACAAACGTTGATTCAACCAAGGAGGTGCCGGCAATGAGCAAGGCGACCAAACCCCAAACGACACGAGGGGCGATTCATCGATCGAAGTTTCCCGCTTGCCTGCCGTTCCTGTGCGCAGCTGCCTCACTGCTCGGACTCGCGGGGCTCGCGTTGATGGTGGGCGCGATCAGTCGAGCGGCCGCTGGCGATGCCGTCCAGTCACAGGGCGATCCGTCTTCGTCGCCGCGTCCGACGGAAACATTTCGCGCTCATCACGTCGAAATCCTGGAACACCTGGGGCACATCGACGCGATGGCGGTCGCCCTCCGCACACAGTCCTCGGAAGAGCAGATCGCGACGATGCGGCGAGCCGTGACGTTCCTCCAGGAGCACATCGCGACGCACGCCGCTGACGAAGAGCGAGTGCTCTATCCGGTGGTCCAGCAACACGCCGGTGATGACAGCCAGCTCACGACCGTCCCGATCTACGAGCATCGGATCGTGGAGCGCTGGATCGCGGAACTGGACCAAGAGTCGACCAAGCAAGACCCGGACATCGCAGCCTTCGAGCTCACCGCGCATCAGCTGACGGGACTGTTGCGCGGCCACTTCGAAGTCGAGGAGGAAGTGCTCCTCCCTGTCCTGGACAAGACGATGACGGCGGACGAATTCCAGCGGGAGGTCGCTGACCGGATGGATCACTGAATGGATGGGCCACTGAGCGGATGGGTCGCTGACCGGATGCCCAACCACCGAAGGACTCGCCGTATGTGGGTCACTGAACTCCGGATTCGAGCCCGGCGATTCCTCTCGATGAGACGCCGCTTCTCGTTACAATCGCCGTGTGCGGCCACCAGATTCATCAGACATGCGACCGCGAATGTCACGGCATATACGTCGCAGCCATCCTACTAACCTCCATTTAGGCTGTGAGTTACAGATCCGCGCGATCGGCTTCGCACTGGTGATCTGCACGATCCTGTCTATCGGATGCTCAACGGCGTCGCGGTCCTCGGATGGTTCCAGCGCGTACGAGGCGGTGGTTGGTGCGCCGCTGCCGGACCTTGGGGCCAAGCGCGAATCTACAGGTGAGGTCTATTCCGGCCTGCTCGCGGAGCACGGATCGACGGGGGATCCGGCCACTGGCCTCGCGGAGCGCGGATCGACGGGCGATCCGGCCACCGACGTGTCCGCGGAGCTCGAATCGACGGGTGATCCGCAGGCCGACCTGCCGGCTGACCGGGAGGCGGCAGGAGCGGTCGAACGATTCCGGGCGGAGCATCCCGGGACGCTGCGCCCGGATCGGCGGTTCTACTCATCGCGAGAGCATTTCGACCGCGCCTATCCGGACAGTTTCTGGCATGCCTACATCGACACTCTGCCGACCAACGAAGCGGGAAAGCTGGCTTGGGAAGCGAGTCGATGGATGACGGCGCTGGTGGTGATGTACCAGGCGACCGGGGATGCCCACTACCTGCACCCGGTTTGGCGTTACGCCCAAACCGCGATGGAAATGCGAGACGACCGCCGCGGACTCAGCGATTCCGACGGCCGATCGCTTGCCGTCTGGGGCAGCTCCAAATACGTGGTCGGCCAACGGAGACACTTCCTCGTGCACTCGGCTCTGATTCTGGAACCGATGCTGGAGCTGCTGCTCGCGTTGCGCGGAGAGCTTCCGATGCGGCAAGACCCGACCGACTTCGCCGCGCAGCCCAGCGGGCTCGAAGAGGTGTCATGGGCTCCGCGCGAGGAGCAAGAGACGCTGCTCCGGGATTGCCTGGAGACGATCGATGTCTACGAAAACCGGTACCGGCCGGGGCTGGACGAGAGCGAAGGCTTCTTCCTCGAGGATATGTCAGAGTGGGAGCCGCAACCGTTCAATGCGCAGAACATCCTCGGGTACGACATGCAGCTCGCCTACCTGCTTTCGGGGCGAGAGCTGTATCGCGACCGCGCGCGAGCGGTGATGCGGTTCTTCGCGAACCGGCTCCGCACCACCGAGCAGGACGGATACATCTGGGAATACGTCGCCTGGCCGATTTCGCCGGATCGACCGATTCCCCTCGATCAATACCGCGTGCAGAAGTGCGAAGAGATCTCGCACGGATTCATCACCATCGAAGCGATCCCGAAGATGGCACGGCTCGGAGTGGTCTTCGATCGAACCGACATCGAACGGTTCGCGCGGACCTTGAGCAGGCAGATCTACCAGCCGAAGTACCGGACGTTCAACACCGTGATCGGCTGTCAGCCCTCCTACGTCCCCCAGTACATCGGGAGATTGCCCGGGTGGCTCTGCGTCACGGAATACGATCCCGAGGCTTACCGTATCGTCGAGGAGTTCATGCTCACGAACATCGAGCGGCCCGACCCTCT
>CAMPIC010000623.1 GCA_946886185.1 uncultured bacterium | reverse complement strand
CTGGCTCGCCGCGTGCGCCTGGCTCGCCGAACGCGTCCGGCTCGCCGCGTGCGCCTGGATGCGCGCGCAAACGGACCGCATCGCTCGTGTCCTCCGCTCCGGGGACGAGGTCGGCGAGCGAGATCCGATCGGGGGATCGACGCTCCAGGAGCGCGCGAAGCAAGGTTCCTTCGAGCTCCATTCGATTGCCGGGCCATCGTTGTTCTTCCAGCCAGCGCAGCGCCGAGGAGGTCACGCCCAGGTTTTCGAGCCCGCACGAATCGAGCACTTCTTGCACGAGCCCGGGGATCTCCTCGCGCCGGTCGCGCAACGGAGGGACCTGGATTGCGTTGCGGCGAAGCCGTTCGAAGAGAGCCGGAGCGAGCCTTTGATTCACGGCAGCTACATCCGGACTCTGATGGATCGCGAAGAGGATGCGGACATCTGGAGAAATTCCAGCGGCTGCGCCGATCGGCAGGACCGGTCCGCCGTCGATCACCGAAACGAGCCATTCCTGGATTTCGAGCGGAATGCGCGCAATTTCCTCGAAGAAGAGCGTTCCTCCGTGGGCGCGCTCGAGCCAGCCGGGGCGACGGTGTCCAGAACCCTCGGAACGCGCGACACCGCGAAGCGCGGCTTCCAATTCACGCGCTGGGAAGATCGAACCGGGAACGGGGACGAACGGACCCGAGGCTCGATGGCCCCACAAATGGATCAGATGCGCGAGAGCGGCCGTCTCGGTGCCCGGCTCTCCCACCAGCAGAACCGGCGCGCGCCCCGGAAGGATTGCCTCCACGTCACTGCGTAGGCGCGCGGACGCCGGCAGATCCAGCCAACGAACCGGAGAAAATCGTTCGCGCAGGAGAGTTCGGGCCGCCCTCAGCTCCGCGCGCAACCGGCGGCGTTCCAGGGCGCGCAGCGCCTTCAGGCGCAAATGCTCCACGTCGAGAGGAAGCGTGACGAAGTCGAACGCTCCCTGGTTCATCCCGATCAGGCCGGAGGTGGTGGCGGATGGGGAAACCGCGAGCAGGAACTCCGCGAAGGATCCCGATACATCGACGCGCCGGGA
Organism: uncultured bacterium; assembly: GCA_946886185.1. The sequence goes on along the minus strand of CAMPIC010000623.1, from coordinate 1,656 downwards.
AAACGCGATCGCCGAAAGGTCGGTGCACTCGAGGTCGGCGATCACCAGATCGAAGTCGTCGCGCAGGATCGCGTCGAAGATCGAATCCGGAGGCGCGGTCACGACGGCATGTCCATCCCTCTCCAGGGCAGACCGGGCCATCAGCGCCGTTGCCGGATCGAGTGCGAGGAGGATTCGATGCATGGCTGTCAGAAGGGGCACCTCGCCGCGGTGATTGAGGTCTGACGTCGAGTCTTCGCGATCATCGCCGGGGATGCACGATGAGCATCTCCGGCATGGTCTTCATCGGCAGAATCCTGGGTCGAGTGTACCAGCAGCGGGTGACTCGATTTGCTCCGTTCGCAGTCACCACGGGAGTCGTTCGACCAGACCCGTGGACGCTCCGGCGTGGTCGAGGCGGGGATGGAATCAGATATCGATGTAAATAATTGTACGACAATATGTTATGCATCATCAAGCTACGCGCCGAGCGATTCGGAGAGAACGTGTCGGCGGCGCTTCGAGGTTACCGGGGAATGGGCGGGCCGGAGCGCGAATCGAGGAGGCCGGCTTCCTGGAATGCGACCAGGATCTGGACCATCAGATCGTAGCTCGCCACGCCTGCCTCTTGGCGGTTCGCCTTGAGATAGGTGTCGTTGACCTGTTCGGCCACGGCGGTGGCGGCGCCTTCGTAGCGCGCCCAAAAGTCGCGGATCGTTTGCACGTCCGCGCGGGGACCCTCGGCCAGCAGCTCTCCCATCGCGTGGATCGAGTCGGGCTCCGATTTCCAGAGTGCACGCCGGACCCGCAAGTACGCGCCCAGCGAGCCTCCGTAGCGGGTGCACCAGAATCCGGCCTCCCGACATGCGAGGAACGCCATGAAGTTCGCCTCGTCTTCTCGGGCAATTCCGCGTTGATGCGCCATCTCGTGCGCCGCGGTGAACGGGAAGGAGACTTGCGGCATGAGCGCGTTCACGGTCGCTTCGCCGGTGAAGGGGAAGTAGATTCCGCTGATTCCGAGCCGGGAGAGCAGCTCTCCCGCGGGGCGCGGTTGCTTTGGAGGCGAGAACGGGACGTCCTCCAAGGTCGGCTCGACCGCTCGGTACGCGCGCGATAAACCGGCGAGCAGATCTTCCTCCGCGATAATGAACCGTCGCGGCCGAACGTCGTCACCCGATCGAGTGATCGAGTCCGATTGAGCGATCGAGTCTGCCGCCATCCTCGACAGAGGAATGATCTCGCCAGTTCGGACCGCCATTGCATAGGAGCGATTGGCATCTTCCGCGAGCCACCGGGTCAATCGAGCGAGCCGCTCGGGAGTCGGCTCCACCTCGGAGAGTTGCAGCCGGCTCGCGAGCGGCGGACGCGCATACTGCAGTCCCCACGCCATCTCGAAAGCCCAGACCAGAACTGCGAGACAGGCGACTGCGCCGCGCAACCAGCGCAGCAGTCCGGGACGGTCGCGCCGCAGCAGGCGAGCCGCCAGCACCACGAGCGAGACCACGAGGCCGAGCGCGAGAAGCACGACCACGATCTGCGCGATGCTGAAGGGCGCAATCGATCCGATCCATCCCAGCGCGGTGGCAAACGGGGGAAAAAGGAGCTTGCTGTAGAGCCGCTCGACGACGTGCGGCTGCTGCTCGGCGATCCATGGAAGGAGCAGACCAGCCACGAGAA
>CAMPIC010000622.1 GCA_946886185.1 uncultured bacterium | reverse complement strand
GTTCATGTGCACGCGCTCGTCTCTCCATGACATGCCTACGTGCCCGCATGCACGTGCCGATCTGTCCATATGCTCCTGCGCGCGGTGTGCCGCGACTAGCCGTGCGGTGCCTCGTAGCGAGTCGCAGCTGGACTGATGGATGTTTCGACGGCCGAGCGAGTGCGGAACGTTGTCCGGGGGCAGTCGAGGGGACGTCCTCGCCGCGCGGGAATCCGCTTCTGTAACCTACAAGCCTGTGTTCGCGTGATTGCGAGGCCGAGGCGCGCGCCGGCGCGTCCGTAATCAAGTGCGCGCGCCGCTCCCCGAGACGGCTTCCGGGCCACGTTCCGCCGAGCGGGCGGACGAACACGGCTTCCCTCCACGCCGCGGCCCCTCCGGCTGAGAGAATCGGCGAATCGGCTCGTGGCCGGTCGCCGAGCGGGCGGGGGGGAGGCCTGCGTCGGAACGCCCGCGGATCAAGATGCTGGCATCGTCTTGACGCTCCCCGACCCCTCTGGTAACTTTCGCGATTCGGGGTTCAGCGGATCCAAAGGGCCCATAGCTCAGGGGTTAGAGCTGCCGGCTCATAACCGGCTGGTCCTTGGTTCGAATCCAAGTGGGCCCAAGGCATGTCGTGGGCGGATAGCTCAGTTTGGTAGAGCATCGGCATCACAAGCCGGTGGTCGGAGGTTCGAGTCCTCTTCCGCCCACCAATTTTGAGCGCACGACGATGACCCCGGGGCGTTTTCACCTCGGGGTCTTTCATTCTGGGGAAAAGAGGCTGCATGCAGGATCCAATACCTCTCCTCGCGCGACTCAGCCGGGCCGACGCGGAGAGCCATCGATTGCGCGATCGCGTTCAGGTGATTCCCCGCGAAATCGAGAAGCATGAGACCGAGCTCCGGCGCATCCAGACTCAGCTCGAGGACTACGCCGATCGCTTGGAGGAAGCGCAGCGCGAGCGCCGCGCGCTCGAGCGGGATGCGGAGACCGCGCGGACGCGGCGGCGCGAAGTCGAGATGCAGCAGTTCCGAGTGAAGAATCAGGTCGAGTATCAGGCGCTCACCAAGGAGATCGAGGAGATGCGGCGCCGGGCCGGCGACTTCGACGAGAAGGCGCTCGCCATTCTCTCCGACGAGGAAGCGGTCGAAGCGGAGATCGCGCGGCTCACCGAGCTGGCCAGTCAGGAAGAGAAACGGGTCAGCGATGTGAAGGAGAAGCTCCTCGAGGAGCTCGAGCGCGTCACGCGCGAGCGCGACCAGGCGGAGCAGCGGCGAGCCGCGCTCGTCGAGCAGCTCGACCTGAAGACCCGCACGCGGTACGAGCGCACTCTCAAGAGCAAGGGAGACTTCGCGGTCGTGACGCTCCAGGGCGGTGCGTGCGGAGGCTGCTACTATCAGCTGCCGCCGCAGCGGGTCGCGGAAGTGAAGCGCGGAACCGGGCTCGTCGTCTGCGAGGGATGCGGCCGGATGATCGTTCCGGACAACGTCTGATCTCGATCGGCCGGTCCGGAGCAGCATCGAAATAGGGTTGGGGAGCAGGTGTGATCGTCGCGAGGCGTCTTTCGGGGCGTTTCGAGGAAAGTCCGAGCTCCACAGGACAGGGTGCTGGGTAACTCCCAGTGGGAGCGATCCCAAGGAAAGTGCAACAGAAAGCAGACCGCCACGATCCCGTTTGTATGGAAGCGCGTAGGTGTGAGATCGGGATCGCGGTAAGGGTGAAACGGTGAGGTAAGAGCTCACCAGTGCGGGCGGCGACGCCGGCAGCTCGGCAAACCCCACCCGGAGCAAGACCGAATAGAGGAGGAGAGGTGGTCCGCCTCGTCATCACTCCTGGGTTGGTCGCTCGAGGCGAGCGGCAACGCTCGTCCTAGACAAATGACGGTCCTCGCCTCCGCCTCTCGGGGCGGAGCAACGGGAACAGAACTCGGCTTACGGCTTGCTCCCCAACCCTTCTATTTCGACGGACGCGTCGCTGTGGTCATGAAATGACGATGGGTTTCGCTCGAACCGACCCGCCGCAGTCCGCTTCGGGCGCGCCGGTCTCGGCGGCGCGCAGTTTCCAAAAGCCCTGGCTCCTCCCGCTCCTGGCCGCGATCCTCGCCTTGCTCGCGACCGTTCCTACTCTCTTCGGTCCTGAGGACCATCTCTATCCGGTTCGATCGGACAGCCAGAAGTATCACAACATGGGACGGGGTCTGGCGCTCTTCGTGGAGGAGCTGCCCAGCGCGCTCAGCGCGATCGCGCGCGGGGAGTTCGACGACGAGGATCGGATCCGGTACGGGATGGACGGGCCGATCTTGCAGCACGCGGCCAGCTACATCGCTCTCCTGGGCTCCGTCTATGTAGTGAGCGGAGGGACGGAGACGTCGGGACGTCTGCTCACGCTCGCGCTGTTCGCGGCGAGCGCGGCGCTTCTCGCGTTCTGGACTCGGCGTCACTTCGGAACCGCGGCGGGGCTTCTCTTCATTCCGCTCTTCGTGTTGTGGCCGGCGCACCTCTACTTCGGGACCGCGATCATGACCGAGGTTCCGATGATCTTCTTCATGGCGCTGGCGGCGGTCGCGCTCGATCTGACGCGCCCACGCATGCGATCCATCTTTGCAGGAACGGGTGGAGCGGTGCTGGGACTGCTTTCGCTCACCAAGGTGACCTTCCGGTTCGTGGCGGCGCCGGTGCTCGCGCTCGATCTGTGGGCGGCGAAGCAGGGGCGCGACCGGCGCCGCCACGAAC
>CAMPIC010000621.1 GCA_946886185.1 uncultured bacterium | reverse complement strand
CACCGGGAGTGAGCAGCTGGAGAACGCCTCCAGCGACGAGTGGCAAGGTCGAAACGAGACCGGCGGCGACCTGGCCGATCCCGAGAGCGAGCGCGAACGCGGCGAGATACGTTTCGCCGACGCCCACCATTACGCTCCATGCGACGCCTTCGGAGAAGATCAGTCGGAGATCGCGGGACTTCCCATCCTGTTTGGAACCCTCGGGAGAATCGCTCGCCGCACCGGAAGCGATGGATGCAGATTCTGCGCCGCCCGAGCCGGCATTTGAGGGGCTCATGGGCGCCAGAGCAGGCTGGCCGAGACTGTGAACCCGGAGAGATCGAGCTCGCCGCTCCCTTCGCCTGCCGTTCCGGTCGAGATCAGGCCTTCGAGGCGCGCGAGCCCGCTCGATCCGATGCGAATGCCGACTGCCGGTCCGACTCCGAAGGCATCTCCGTTGTACTGCGCGACGTCGCTGGACTGGAACCGTTTCCAATCTCCCGCGACTCCGGCGTCGAACATCTCGGTCACCGCATAGAGCGCCGCGAGGTGCGCCACGATTCCGGTGCCGGGAGTGGTGGTGGAGACTCGTCCCACTGGATCGGGAGAGCCGAACGCGCGGTCGTCCTTCTTCCACGCGCCCTGCGTCATCAGGGAAGCGCGCACTCGCCCGGCGCGCGCCGTGCCCCGGAGCGTCGCCTCGAGCTGATCTCCTTCCTCGAAAATCCGACGTCCGTCGAGCCGATCTTCCTGATACGACCGCCCGGTGACGCGCAGTTGGACTGTATGCTCCCGTCGTGGAGAAGCAATCTCCAACGCGAAAGAGGCGGATGCTTCCGGAGTAGGCTCATACTCTTCGCCCCCCTCCGATAAGGTGTACTTGCCGGAGTGGAGATAGCCCACTCCGGCTCCGAGCTCCAGACCGGATCGAATGGGAACGGACACGGCCGCGCCGGCGTTGAGATCGAGGCCGCGGCCGTATTGCTTGAGGCGCATGCCCAGGAGCGGGTGCGCGAGCGCCTGCATCACTTCGAGCTCGTCTTGCGACAACTCGCGCTTGCCGGTCGGAAGATTCACTCCGCCCAGCACCACCAGGCGGTCGTGAACCAGGTTCTGATAGATCTGGAGCTTGACGTCGGCCAACCCCGAAAGCGACTCGTTCCCCGCGCGATTCTCCAGCTTCGAGTGCGCGCCCGCCGCCGAAATCACGAAGCGGGTCGACGGACGGATCGCCAACGTGCCCACGAGCGGGACATAGATCTGAGACACCTCGAGCTTTTGTCCGCCGCTCGTTTCGAGAGTCCAGGAGCGATACTCGGCGGGAAGCCGGGCGCTCCACTCGATCTGCGCGGTGGCGGCGCCTGCCCCGAACAGGATCGGCAGCACTGCGAGCAGCGCGCCGAGCGCCGTTCTGCTCGTCCTCATCGACGTTCTCCCGGCGGAGGCGGAAAGTCGGGGATCGTTTCCAGATCCTGCTCCACCTTTCCGACGTCGGTCACGGTGAGGTCGTCTCCGTCATCGTCCTCTTGATCGACACCGACGCCTCCGTCCGGTCCCGGCCCGTTGCCCACGCTGACCACGACATCATCCAGGAAGTGGACGTTCGACGACACCGGCTCGGCGAGCGCATCGAGCTCACTCTGCTGCAGCGCCAGAAAATCTTCGCCCGGTTCGGTGATGCGGCGCTCCACGTCCATGCGCCGCGCGAACTCAGGCTCTCGGCGGAGTAGCTCGCGGTAGATCGGGGACGCTTCCTCGAAGCGTGCCTGCTCCTCGAAGACGAGCGCGCGGCAGAAGTCGAAGAAGTTCTGAAAGTCGTTGATGAACAGAGCCTCGATCTCCTCGCGTTCCTCCGTTGTAGGAGTCACACCGAGCGTCTGGAGGATCTGATACACGAGCTGTTTCTCGAGGCGCAGGACGTCGTAGAGGTTCCCCGCGACCGGCTGGCCCGCGATGGTGGTCTCTGTGGATTGGATGTCCACGATCGCCGCGTCCAGTTGGATCTCGGTCTCTCCGATCGCGGTGAAGAGACCTTGCACCAAAGTCCCCGCTCCCAGCACACGACCCAGGACCGGCGCGATGGTGGGATCGATCAGACCGGACTCGTCTTCTTCGAAGGCAGGCAGGAGATCCGGATCCGTTGGATCGGGGGTCACCGTCACGATCTCTCCAGTTTCGGGAGTGCGTTCCGGCGAAGCGGATTGCACCGCTCGCGCGGAGGAATCGGCGCTCGGCGCCGCTTCCGCAGGAGCGCTGGAACTATCCATGAGCGCGGCCTTCGTATAGGCCAGCTCGAGCTCGCTGCGCAGCACGTGCCAACGCTCTCGTTCCACGATCCGAAATCCGTTCACTCTCCGCAAGTCGGTGATCACCACGGCGGAGAGTCCTTTCGCGAGCGGGGACAGCTGCCGAGATCCGGAGATGTTCGTGAAGTCCGGAATCGCCAGCGTCATCGAATCCGACGGAACCGCCCGGCTCACCTCTTCTCGAAGAGCGAGCTCGATTTCCCGAGCAGCTCGTTTGCGGGCGAGCTCGCGCACCCGTAGCTGGAGTGACGCTTCGTTCTTCCCCCCCGCATCGAGGTAATCGCGGTACGCGAGAAGCGCCCCTTCGAAATCTCCGACCGCTTCGTGGGCATCCGCGAGGAAGAAGTGCACGCGGGGATCTCCCGGACGAAGGGCGCGCGCTTCCTCCAGCTTCGCCAGGGCTCTGTCATGCTGACCGGTTCGGAGG
>CAMPIC010000620.1 GCA_946886185.1 uncultured bacterium | reverse complement strand
TGGTCCGATAGCTCCAGGCTCGCCAGCGCATACGCCAGTGATTTCGACGGGACCGGCTCGTGTTCGGCCAGAGTCGCCAAGTGTGCGGCCTCCGCGCGATCCCGCTCCGCCATCGCCATGTCCCTGGCCGCGACCGTGATCCTCGTTTGGATGGTCATGATCAAGGCCACCGCCAGCAAACTGCCCAGCAGAATCCCGAGCAATGCCACCGCGGAACGATTCCGCCGGATGAATTTTGCGGACCGGTAGCGCCGCGAGGGAGGGCCAGCGGAAACGGGCTCGTGGGCCAGCCGGCGCGCTAGATCCTGTTCCAGTTCCTTGGCCGAGTCGTAGCGACGATTGCGGTCTTTTTCCAGCGCCTTGCGAACGATCCAGTCGAGGTCGCCCCTGAGTTCCCGGTGCAGGGCGCCTGGATCGGTCGATCGCTTCCGCGCGTTGTCCTGGGCCGAGGCGCCCAGAGCTCTGAGCCGAACGCTGGGCGATGGAGCTTCGTCCTCGCGAATCCGGCGGATCGCCTCGTCGAACGGAAGTGCCTTCAGATCCGCGCGGTCATTGGGAAGCGTCCCTACCAGAAGTTCGTACAAGATCACGCCGAGAGAGAAGACGTCCGAACGCGTGTCGATGTCGCGATCCAGACTCGCCTGTTCCGGGCTCATGTACTCAGGCGTGCCGATCAACATTCCGGCCATCGTCATCGCGGTGCGATCGGCAATCGGCCCCGCGAGCGCCTTGGCCACTCCGAAGTCGATGATCTTGGCATGAGGCCGCCCGTCCACTTCCTGGACCAGGATATTCGATGGCTTCAGGTCTCGATGAACGACGCTTTTTTGGTGAGCGTGTTGTACGCCGCCGCAGATCCCACTGAACAGGCGCAAACGGTCGTTCAGCGACAAGCACCGGTCGTCGCAATACTCCGTCACCGGCGTTCCCCTCACGAACTCCATCGCGAAGTATGGCCTGCCCTCAGGAGTCTTGCCGGCATCGAACACGGTCGCGATGGCTGGATGATCCATCAAAGCCAAGGCCTCTCGTTCCGCTTCGAAGCGTGCGATCACCTCGCGGGTGTCCATGCCCAGCTTGACGATTTTCAATGCCACCTGCCGGCGAATCGGGGCCAGCTGTTCGGCGAGATAAACCACTCCCATGCCCCCTTCGCCGACCTTTCGAACCAACCGATACGGACCGACTTGCGCTTCCAAAGGTTCCGCCGGTAACGACGCGTCTGGAGGTTCACTTTCCAATGCAGGGTCTTCCACATTGAAACGGAGCAGATCGCGGATGCTCGTGCGCAAGTTCGGGGCATCCGTGGTCAGTTGAAGGAGGAGGTTGTCCCGCTCTTCCTCGGGGGCAGCCACCAATTGAAGAAGGATCGATCTCACCTTCGCGAATGTCGGGGTATCCATAGTCAGCCTCAATCGTCGAAGTGCGGAGTCCCCCTCCAGTACTTCTGCGGCGCTACGATCGGTCGTTTGTCGGCCTACGACACGCGGTGAAAAGCAGCCATCGAAATCTCCCAGTGCAGATCGTCAGGGTGCCAGGGATCGGCCACGCTTACGGCACCAGGGATTGTAACGCATCGATGCAGCACGGCACCACGGCACCGGCCCTTATCCGGAGTACCGCACACGGCCCGGTCATGACATCTCGAAAACCCTCACTCGGGAACCAAGACACTCCCTTTCGCGGTGGAGCGGATGTCGACATTCCACTCACGAATCGAACGGTCCGCGGAACCCTTGGAATCGACCGCTTCCAGGTAGAACTCGCCAGACGGCGCCAAGCCCACGAAACGCGAAAGAACCAGGCGATCCTCCTCGTCCAATCCGTCCTGTACCTGTCCGAAGTGGAAGGCATATACGCCATCGAGCTTCGCAGGAACGCTCCAGCGAGTGGGAAGTGTCCCTCCTTCGTGATAAGCCAAGTGGAAGGACAGTGGCGCGGAGGCATCGACCATGCCATCCCGGTCGTAGTCGTAGTGCAATACCAAGTGGAGGTCGCCGGGGGACGGATGGATGATGTCCACGTGGACGTCCAACGCGGTGATCTCGCCGCGGGTTGCGAACGTGACCAGGGAATAGTCGGCAGCCAAAGCGGTGCTGATCCACGCTCCGCAGCATATGCCAAGGATCATCGCGGCCACTTGATACCTTACTGGCAATCTATTAAGCGACATTGGTTTGCCTCGCTTCGTGGAACTTGCGCAATCGGCCCGGGATCTGGATCGTCCATGCCCCTGAATGCGCTCGTCCCAATAAGCGCAAAACCTTCCTTCTCCGTGCAGAAAAAAGTGCGGCCAGGTCCCGCGACGCCGTTCGGGCCGCAGCGTGTAGATGATGCGCTGCGGGAAGTCGTGCTCGGGATTCTCGAAGACGGCGCTCCGACTATGCCGGTCCTGGCCAAGCAGCCGAGTCGTTCACTGTGCCGGCACCCAGCCACACGGAGACGCCGCCTTGCGCGCCCGCCCGCGCTGAACGCCCTTCTTCGTAGTCGGTCTTCCTACTCCGGCTTGATCTCCCACGAGAAAATCTGAAACCCGGGCTGAAGTCGGTCGCAAGCAGAGTCTCGAGCGCCGCGAGATCGCGGGATTCCATGGACTGTGAGGTTTGCGAGCTGGGACGAGTGTAATTCTCGAGGAGGCGGAATGGCAAGACGGAGCAGGAACGATCACTGCCCAGCGCGCTCTCGCGGTCGTTACTACCAATCGGTCAGACGCAGCTC
>CAMPIC010000619.1 GCA_946886185.1 uncultured bacterium | reverse complement strand
CTACACGACTCCGACACCAGCGCGCAGGACGATCATCGCAACACGGTCCACGGGAGCCTCGTGCTCACGCAGCTTCTCTCCAAGACCGCGGTGCTGCGTCTGGGAGGAGAGCTGGAGCGGGTCGAGGGACACCAGCACAATCCCTACAGAAACGTGTATGCGGGAGGCGGCCCAGTCCCGGAGCTCCATCCTTCGGAACGTCACCGTCGAGACCTGTTCGCTCGCGTGAACCGATACTTCGGAAACCGATCGAGCCTGCAGTTCGACTACCGGTACTACGCGGATGACTGGGGAGTGCATTCGCAGACCGTCGCCGCCAAGCTCAGCCAGTACGTCGGTCCACATGTGGTCGCGCGTTATCGCTACCGCTACTACGACCAAGGGGCCGCCGACTTCTATCGCTCCGAGTATGCGGACGCCACGGGCGTCGGAGGGTACCGCACCGGCGACTACCGGCTGCGTCCGATCCAGGCTCACCTTTTCGGAGGGATGCTTGATCTCGGACTCGGAGCCATTCCGCCCTTGCCGTCGTGGCTCGATCGGTCGCGTCTGACCCTGAGCTACGAGCGCTACTTCAATGACGTCAACTTCTCCGCGAACGTGTTCGAGACGGGTTTCAGCATCGACTTCTGATCACGGGGGCGAGGGGCGCCGCAGCAGGGAGACATCCATGCGATACACCATTGATCGTCAGCGTCCGAGAACGGCGCTCCTGGCGACGCCGTCCAGGGAGGATGCGCGGGCGCAATCCTGTACACAAGCGCGGGCGAATGCGCGGACACACTCGCGGACGGTGGCGTTCTCGGGAACCGCGCCCGCCCACCCGAGGACGGCGTCGTTGTCGGGACTTGTCGCCTGCATCACGGTGCTCGCTATAGGCGCGCTACGCGTTCCTGCTTCTGACGCAGCCACCTTCAACGCGGCGCCCATTTCGCCCGCGCTCGGCCTCGATGTGCTCGATCGCTCCGTGAGCGAGGAGCGTCTGGAAAGAACGCTGCTCGCGGAGCCGTATGCGGTGGCCGCGATCGGGACGCTCGATCTCTACGACGTCTTTCCATACGTGGAGTCACGCTTCTTCGTGGTGGTTTCCGATCCGGCCTGGAATCGGATCGTGATGACCGAGACCGGCTCAGGAACGCTGAGCGCGTTCGATGGCGCGGCGACGGAAGTCGGACCGCTGGCGAATCCGCGCGGTCTCGCCGTGGATCGAGCCGGTTGGCTCTACGTCTGCGACACCGACAACGACCGCATTCTGGCGCTCGAGCCGCACATCGAGTACGACCGGATCACCTTGCACCCACGCGGCACGGTCGAAGGACTGTCGCGCCCGCTCGATATCACGGCGTGCGACGCCGGAACTCCCTTCGACGCGTCCGATGATCGTCTCTATGTCGTGGAATCCGGCGGCAACCGCATTACCCGGATCGAGCGTGCCGGCGAGAGTTTCGTCGCGACCGAATCGATCGGCGGCCTGGGTGTAGGTCCAGGATTCTTCGCGGGACCGACCGCGATCGCGTCGGCCTTCCTCGGCGGAGCGACGCATCTCTATGTCGCGGAAGCGCACACCGGAGCGATCGTGCACGTGGAAGACGGGCCCGGAGGCTTGCGCTGGTTGGAGAGCCGGGCCGTCGGGTTGGGTACGATCACGGGATTGGCGGCGGACCGGTTCGGCAATCTCTACGCGACCTCTCCGCGAACGCGCAGCGTGACGAAGTTGACCGGCGGACTCGACTTGCTCGCGACTCTGCCCGATCTGAACGCGCCCAAGGACTTTTTCGTTCCGTTCGTGCGGATCGAGGACCACCGCACCGGCAAGAGCGAATGGTCCGGTCACGGCAGTGGCGTGCTCGTCGAGCGATGGGATCGTGACTCCGGACTTCGCCTCTTCGATCTCGGAGTCGACGTCTCGAACTTGCGCGCGCGCATCGAGGCCGGCCGGATCGAGGCGAGCTTCCTCATCACGGATCCGGCGGAGGTGACCCTGCGGCTGCTCGATCCCGCCACCGAAGAGATCGTGGCGGAGCGCAGTCTCGGCTCCATGCCCGCGGGCGAGTCGATCGGGCAACTCTCCGATTCCGACTTCGTGCGCGCGGCAGATTCCGGCGACTACGTGCTCGTAGTGGCGGCGCGCTCCGCTCAGGCCTGGGGCGACCACACCCCGGTCGTGAACGTCCGCGCGCCGGTATCGCTCGATCGATCAGTTTCGGGCGCGGCGGTTCGATTCGCCGGCGTTCATCCGAATCCGTTCGTGACCGACACGGAGTTTCGCTTCTCGCTTCCCGGACACGCTGGTGAATCGGTCGAGATCGAGATGTTCGATCCTTCGGGGAGGCGAATTCGCTCGCTCTCGATGCCCGCGGGGAGAGCCTCGCTGCGTTGGGATGGACACGATGAATCGGGGAAGGATCCAGGCTCCGGCGTCTATCTGTATCGCGTTCGGATCGGCGAATGGGAACGCTCGGGCAAGGTCGTGAAAATCCGATGAGCGATCGTCCCCGTGCAGTGCTCCGCAATTGCATCGCGCTCGCATTGGCGTTGTCCGCAGCGAGTTGTCTGGAGGCGCCCGAGCTCGAAGATCGGTGGACGCGCCTCGATGTGGTCGACCTCTCCACAGAGGCGAACGCGCCCACCAAGTGGGGCGAGCCGGTCTCGATCCATGCGCGCGGACGGATCATGTATCGCGCCGTTTTGACCGGTGCGGTCGCGATGGAGCTCCGCTACAGCGACG
>CAMPIC010000618.1 GCA_946886185.1 uncultured bacterium | reverse complement strand
CCCGATCGGCGGCAATCGATTCGTGGTTTCCTACAGCCTTCCGGCCGCGACCGAGGAAGAGGTCGACTACGCGCTCTACACGTTGACGATCGATCAGGAAGGCAGCGGCACGATCGGAGATCCCGCGACGTTCACGCCCGCCAGCCTGAGCTTCCTGTACAACGATCCAGACGCGAATGAGTACGACGCGCAGCTTCTCGCGCCCCGGGAAAAGCCGCCCATCATCCCGAGCGCGGTGAATCCTGCCGCCAGCTCCGGCGTGTTCCTCGCGCAGGACGTGTTCAATCGCGGAACAGGCGATGGTCAGGAGACTCCCCGGCGCGGGATGGACGCGATCTCGGAGATCGCGGTGCTCGCTGCGCGCCCGGTTCCCCGCGGCATGGCCAACGATTTTTCGATCACCGAGTTCGAGCCGCGCTCCTTCCTCGGATATGCGCCGGTCCAGGCAGACGGCTCTTTCCGCATCCGGGTGCCCGCCGACACTCCGATCAGCTTCGCGACACTCGATGAAGAGGGGCGCGGATTCGTGGTCAAGCGCACCTGGCTGTATGTGCGTCCCGGCGAGGAGTTCGATCAGTGCGTCGGCTGCCACGAGGATCGCGCCCCGGGCGGTCCCGTAGTCACCAATCCGGCGCCCATGGCGGCGCAGCTCGAGCCGACTGACCTGGTAGTGCCTCCGTCGGAGCGCCGCATCATCAGCTTCGAAAGCGAGATCGGCGGAATCGTGGAGTCCAAGTGCGTCAGCTGCCACGTTCCGACCTACGTCCCCCGCGATTCGCTCCTCGCCGACGGAACGATCGCGACCGTCATCGACACGATCCCGGCGCCCGGCTCGCTCGACCTGCGCGCGATCGCCGACACGACCGAGATGGGACAGATCTTCCCGCTCGCGTACCTCAACCTGGCGGGAGAAGGAGATCAAGAGGAAGGCACGCGCTCGTTCGTCGACCCGGCCTTTCCGCGCCGATCGCTCTTGATCGACACCATCGAAGGTTTGGGACTGCACGCGGGAGACGGTCCCCATCCGGACGATCCACTCGCGCTCACGGAAGAAGAGAAGGAGTCGTTCCGTCTTTGGGTGCTCCTGGGAGCGCAGTACCGGTGATGAGCGGCGGACCGAGTCGAGATGTTGGAACGCAGCGGCATGTCGACGCAGCGATGTGAGAACGGAGCAATGTCCGAGTCGAGAGAGGTGATTCCGATGCCAAGCGAGACAGACCCCAAACAATCCGATCCGGGTCGCGCGTCCCGAGTGGACTCGCCATCCCAGTTCCATGCTGATGCCGACCGAGGACTTCGTCTGGCGGGAATCGCCGGACTGTTCCTCTGGGGCGCGATCCTTTGGGTCACCCCGCGTGATGCGAGCGCAGGAAAAGAGCAGGAAATTCTCGCGCAGCATCCGCTCACCACGTTGACCGGGGAGCAAACGACGCTCTCCGGCACCGGCCGCGTGACCGTGGTCCACTTCTGGGCTACGTGGTGCGCCCCTTGTCGGAAAGAGCTTCCTCTCCTCGACGACTTGCAGGAGCGCTACAGCGATCAGGACATCCGCTTCGCCGCGATCTCGGTCGATACCGATCCGGCCAAGCTGCGGCGTTTCCTGGAGGAAGTGCCCGTGTCGCTGCCTATCTATGTAGATGGGACGTCCGGAGTGGCCAAGGCGCTCGACCTGCCAAGCCTCCCGTACACGGTCGTTCTCGACGCCAACGGAAATACGGTGCTGGCGACGGCGCAGTCGGGCGCTTCCGCGATGAAAGCAATCTCGCAATCCATCGATCGCACGCTGGCGCAAGCGGCCAGTGGACGCTTCGAATGAACCGCTTTCCGCTCCGACAGAGCGTTCGGACCCGAGAACCGCGCACGGAACGGCGCTTGGTTGCGACGTGGCGGTTCCTCCCGTCCAGGAACGTCGACCCGGTGCCGGGTGCAGGCGCGCACTTCGCCCGCCTACGCATCCTGAGCACACGGATCGGGTGGTATCTCAATGCGCAGCACCGCATCGTGGGTGTATCAACGCTAGCTTTGCTTGGTTTCGGGATCCTGCTTTCCGGCTGCGCGCGGGTGCGGCCGTACGAGCGGGAGTTCCTCTCCGATCCGATCATGTCGATCGAGGCATCGATGGACGCGGAAGCGCGCGAGCTCAAGTGGCTGGAGGCGCGCGAAGGATCCACGGGTGGGACCGGCGGCGCCGGAGGCGGATGCGCGTGCAACTGACGATGCGCAACAGCGCGCGGAGCCACCTTTTGAGCTCGATCACAGTGATTTTCGCGGCCGTGGCGACGCCGGCCGTTGCCGATCCGTTCCGACTGGAGGAGCAGGAGGCCACCTACCTCTTCCGGCACTTCTCCGATGCCGATCACGTGCACGTTTCCTCGCACTTCGGCTTCTACGACGTGGCGATGGAGAACGATTGGAAGCTTCGTCTGCGCTACAACCATGAGCGCGTGACGGTCCCGGGAGTGTCCGCACCGGCCGGGAGTCCGGAAGCGATCGATGCGATCACCACCGCGAGCCGCCCGATCTCGGGCGCGGACGCCTACGAGGACTTCACCAAGGTGCGCAACGAGGTCGTGGCCTCGTTCGATCGTGGTCCCGCGCGCCTCGGCTACTACGTCTCCACGGAGACGGACTACTTCGCGCAGCAGGTGGACGGCGAGTGGACGCAGGCGTTCGCGCAAGAGAACACGTATCTCTCAGCGAGCGCCAGCTACGGATGGGATCGGATCCGTCCGCTACTCGA
>CAMPIC010000617.1 GCA_946886185.1 uncultured bacterium | reverse complement strand
AGAACACGACTACCCGTCCCGCGTGAGGCTCGACGACGACGATCCTTTCGTCAGCGCGCCCGAGCACCGCTTCTTCATCTGGGGATCCGATACCCTCCACGTCCTCCGCACCCTCCACGTCCTCCGCACGACCGACGTCCGCCTCTCCCACTCCGCCGTCCGGCTCCGGATAGATCACGAGCTCTCCGCCGTCTTCCGGCGTCCAGTGCTCATTGAGGTACAGCACGAGCGAAACCACCCGATGCGCCTTGCGACGGAACCGGTCTCGGTGGCGGCGATAGAACGCGCCGGACGGATAGATCGCAAGCATCGACTCCACGCTCTTGAGCCCGAGATAGCAGGTCGAGTTGATCGCGGGAAGCAGTGCGCGATAGCGGTCCAGGATTCTCCGCAGCGGCTCGGGAGACTTCTCCCGATCGACCCACTGGATCTGATCGCGCCGGATCTCGAAGTTCACCTCCCCCGCGCCGATGCCCGCCGCATGAAACTCTCCCGCGGCAAAACGCTCATCGGCCAGCATCCGCAGTTCGCGCGCTTGATCGGGATCGAGGAACCCGTCGATCCATCCATATCCGGGAGCGATCAAGAACTCCGCGATCCGCTGCGAAACCTCGTCGGACGAGCTCATCGCATATTCCTGGTAGCGCCCTTCCCTTGGCCCAGACGAGCTCGACAACCGCCCAGCCCGAAACCGGTCGCATAATGATGCGAGCGTACATTCGGTCTCGAATGTGCGACATTGGAAACCTCGATGCCAGCCAATCCGCTCGATATCATGGTCGTCGAAGACGATCCGCTCTACCGGGAGAGCCTCGGGACTTTGCTCACCCATGCCTCCGATTTTCGACTTCTCGGAACCTTCGGGGCTGCCACGCGGCTGCTGGAGGCGCTGCACAGCGGCGCGTCGGCCCACCCCCATCTCATCCTCATGGACTTGGGACTGCCCGCGCTGGGCGGCGCGGAGGCCACGCGTCAGATCAAGCGGGAGTGGCCCGACATCCTCGTGGTCGTGCTGACGGTGTTCGAGGAGCCGGCTCGGATCCTGGAAGCGATCTGCGCCGGCGCCGATGGATACCTCCTGAAGCGCACTCCTCCCTCCGAGCTGCTCGAACAGCTCCTGGTCGTGGCGGCAGGCGGGTCCCCCCTCACCGGGGAAGTGGCGCGCACCGTGCTGCATCTGCTCCGCCATCAGGAGACGTCCTCGTCCGCGGAGGCGGTCGCGGAAGCGGGCTTGAGCGAGCGGGAACGCGATGTCCTGCGGGGCCTGGTCGACGGACTCGCGTACAAACAGGTGGCGGACCGGCTCGGGATCAGCATCGACACGGTGCGCACCCACGTGCGCGGCCTCTACAAGAAGCTGCAAGTCCACAGCGTCGCCGAGGCCGTGACGCGCGCCCTCCGCGAGAAGCTGGTCTGAGCGAGGCGGTGAGGCGCGCTCCCCGGAGCGGTTGGTCTGAACGATTCGTGCGTCGATGCTGCTGTCTCGCGCATCGGTGCCTGCCGGATCACATGATCGTGCGAGTGCGCCGCAGTTTCCCCGTTCCATAGCGTAGATCCATACCGAAGTCGCGAATTTTGTGGCGAGCGGAGCCGGCCCCGAACGTGGAGCGGCCTCTGTAGGCATGAGCGGCCTGCTGCACATTTCGCTGACACACTCGCGCGCAACCGGAATAACTCATACCGTCGGGCCGCGACGACGTGGAGATTCAGAAGAGACAACGAACGAGCCGAACACGAACTCGGATCCAGAAGCCAACACGAACTCGGATCCAAATGGAGGATGACCCACCCATGAACACAGAAACCCTCGACATGGCGCGTCTCGAAGAATTCCTGGAGCGATTCGTGGCCGATGCCGGAGCGTCCGTGCACGCTGCGACAGTGATCCTGGGCGATCGCCTCGGCCTCTACACCGCTCTTTCGAAAGAGAGCGCCAGCGCCGAGCAACTGGCAGCGCGCACCAAGACCAATCCTCGGATGATTCTCGAATGGGCGCGCGCTCAGGCGGCCGCCGGATACATCGAATACGATCCGGCCACCGAGCGCTACAGCATGACGCCGGAACAAACCTTCGCGCTTGCGGCCGCGGATGGTCTGTCCATTCCGGGAGCGTTCCTGGTCGCCCAATCGGTGATGCACGATCTCGATCGATTGGAAGACGCGTTCCGAACCGACCGCGGGATGGCCTGGCATGAGCACCACGAGAGCCTCTTCCACGGCACCGAGAGATTTTTCCGCCCCAGCTATGTGGCACACCTGGTCAGCTCGTGGATTCCGGCGCTGGACGGAATGACCGAGAAGCTCGGGAGAGGCGCGCGCGTCGCGGATGTCGGCTGCGGGCACGGGGCCTCCACCATCGTGATGGCGCAGGCGTATCCTGAGTCCACTTTCGTCGGCTTCGACTACCATGCTCCTTCGATCGAGCGTGCCCGCGCGCTGGCAAAGGAGGCCGGAGTCGCGGATCGCGTCACCTTCGAAGTCGCCAAAGCCAAAGATTTCCCGGGCAACGGCTGGGACATGGTGGCCTTCTTCGACTGTCTCCATGACATGGGCGATCCGGCCGGAGCCGCCAAGCACGTGCGCCAGAGTCTCGCGCCCGATGGGTCCTGGATGGTGGTGGAGCCAATGGCGGCGGACCGCGACGAGGACAACATGCATCCCATCGGACGGGTGTACTATTCTGCATCCGCACTCATCTGCACTCCCGCCTCACTGTCTCAGGAAGTGGGGGCGGCGCTCGG
>CAMPIC010000616.1 GCA_946886185.1 uncultured bacterium | reverse complement strand
TGGACCGCGGCGCCGTAGGCGTCGAAGAAGACGCGCACCCGGTGCAGGCGCCCGCGCCAGCGGAAGCCCACGGGCGGATCGTCGGGCACCGGGGCTATGGCCTCGATGGGCTCGGGCCGGCGCAGCAGCCGCACCGGGCGCGGCCGGTCGGGATCCCAGGCCGCCGGACCCTGGGGCTCCAGCGGGCGAAGACGTTCCCTGCCCCGAGCTCATCTCCGGGATCGAGTCGGTCGAGCTCTTGTCTGCCAGCTTCCAGGGAGTTCCCTCGTTGATCATGGTGCGCTCGGGCGCCGACTCCGAGACAGCCCTCGTGATCAACACGCGCACCTGCGAGGTCATCGCCGAGGTCGCGCTCTAGCGCCACCAAGTACGGCCCGGAGGATGGCACCGGGCCGCCGCTATGCTGGCGCTCGATGACCAGCCCGGTCGACCCCCGAGAGGTTCCGCCTCCTCCCCCGGCGCCATCTTCTTCGGGATGGTCGGGCGAGCCAGATCCTCGATCGGGTCGGGACTGGGAGCCTCTCCCCGGAGCTCCAGCGACTTCCATTCGGAAATCCGGGCGAGCGAAAGCCGCACTTCCTCCATCGAGAGCGAGGGATGGAGCGCTTCGATCCGTTCTTTGCCCAAGGACGAAAAGGCCCACCGGAGCATCATCCGGCGGACCTTCTCGAATTCCAGGACCGTGAGCGTGTGTGGATTCACCGAGGGGCGATTCCTCCGCGCGCGGTCTGCGAGCCGTCCAGTGCGGTTGGGGAGTTTAGTCCCGAGTGCGCTGGGCCGCGAGCATCTTGCGCCGAGCTGCGTTTTCCTTGCGCTTGCGCCGCTCGCTGGGCTTCTCGAAGTACTGGTGCTTGCGCACGTCGGCGAGGATTCCCGCCTTCTCGCACTTCTTTTTGAAGCGCTTGAGGGCATTCTCGAAAGATTCGCCCTCTTTGACCTTTACGCCGAGCAAACTGATCCCTCCTCACACGCGGAATCGAAACTTCGGAAGATCGACCCGCCAGCGAAGGGCGGCTTCCGGAGACCACTTAGGTCAGATCGGGGAGAATACCAGTCTCCCCTCGCAATCGTCAATCGGCCAGTTCCGGCGGGCGGTATAGCGGAACCGGAGTGCCCGGCGGACAGTCGGAACCGGGATGCTCGGCCACTGCACCGAAACGCGAGTGCCCGGCGGACCAGTTCAGCGGAACTGGAGCTTGACCCTGCCCCAACTGGAGTTAGCGACCGGGACCGGCGGAGAGCACCCCACTCCCCAGGCGCCCATCAGGCCGCAATCGGCGTCGCACGGTGAGCCGGCCTGGAGGTGGAAGTCGTCGAACTCCGGCAGGCAAAACTGGGGATCGAGATGGAGATTTCCGTTCGAACCTTCCTGCCCCTGGAGGCACTCCACCCAGTCCCCCCCCTCGTTGCCGAAGATGTCCGAGCAGCTCACGGAGATGTCGGCGTCGCAAAGGTTGCTGACTGATTCGTTGAAGGCGATGATCGAGTTCTCCACCCAGACTGTCGAGCCGAACACGGAGAACAGAACGGCGTCGCCTCTGTTCCGCGCGAGCGTAGTCGAGATGACTCTCGGGGTCGCACCTCTGAGGGCTAACAGTAGAGATCCAAGGCTCGCGTGATTCGAGTAGGCGGTGCACCGTTCCAGGATCGGGGAACACTCATCGCAATAGAGCACCGAGGCGCTGTAGAACGGCTCCGATTCGCATTCATTTTCGACAAACGAGCACTCGATGAACCAAGGCGCGGGATCGGTGGTAACGTAGACCGCTCCTCCGCCAAGCCGACTCCAGTTCGCTTCGAAATGACAGTTCTCGATAACGGAGCCAGCGCTGTACAGGTTCAGCGCGCCGCCTCCGATCCCATTCACGCACGTGTTCTCGATGAACCTACAGTTCTCGATGGTCGGACTGCTTCCCCAGATAACCGCGCCTCCAGCAATGGGAGACCGACCTCTGCGGAAGGTAATGCCGCGAATCAATGTGGCGTTGCTCTCTCCGCGATCCATTCGAAAGCCCAAGTCGGCGTCCTCGCAGTCGATCACGCACGACTGCGGATCGTTATCGCGGGACCAGAGCGTCAAGTCCCACCCCGGAAACCGAAGGCCGCGATTCCCTGGGCCCGTGAATGTCCCTGGAAGGAGCTCAATCACATCGTCTCTGCGCGACGCGTCGAGTGCCGCCTGGATCGTGCGAAACTGGCCGGCTCCATCAGGCGACACGGTCAGTGTCGCCCCTTTTGTAATCGCTGCACTCAACAGGATCAATACGCCCGTCAGCAGCGCTCGCAATGGCTGCGGACGGATGCGCGTCCAAGAACACAGCGCAACGGCTATTGGCCGTGCTGCCTTCAGGGAAGGAGATCCCGAATCCATCGATTGAAGGATTCCGAAAATCGATTCTCTGCCGAGTACGCATAGGTGCATGGGCAAACCCAACCTTTGGGATGTCGAGAGCGGCACGGATCGGCGGAACACAGAGGGGCGCCCCACGCGCGACCACGGGCAATCAACCTGAACAATTGTATCGCTCATGACACCGCCGGGGCAAGCTGGCGCACCGTGCCGTCGTCCGCCTTTCAATCCTTCGACCGATCACGCCCAGACGGCCGCCCCAGCGCGAAAACGAGAACCTGCGCAACCCGGAGCTGGCGGGCTCCCGATGCACCTGAATCCCGCGTCAGGCTTGTGAGAGCGTGGCGGAGCCGTGTACGGTTGGCGGGTCGTCGGACGGAGGCGGACCACGTTC
>CAMPIC010000615.1 GCA_946886185.1 uncultured bacterium | reverse complement strand
GCGGATGGCGCCTCATCAAGATGTACTTCATGGTCGGCCTCCCCACCGAGACGGACCAGGACGTCGACGGAATCGTGAATTTCATCCAAACGGTTCGGTCAATCGGCCGGAAATATGGACGGGGCAGCGTCAACGCCTCCGTGGGCGCCTTCGTCCCCAAGAGCCATACCCCCTTCCAATGGGATGCCTTCGAGGGGGTGGAGAGCTTGCAGCGGAAAATCAAGTACATCCGAGAGCAGTGCCACAGCCCCTGGAGCAAGGTGAAGTGGCATGACGTGCGGTCGTCGCACCTCGAAGCAATTTTCTCGATGGGAGATCGGCGCCTGGGTCGCTCCATCGAGCATGCCTATCGACAGGGAGCTCGCTTCGACGGTTGGACCGAACACTTCAACTACGCTCTCTGGATGCGGGCATTCGCCGAGACCGGGATCAATCCCGACCAACATACCCGCGCGCGCGAATTCGAGGAACCGCTCCCGTGGGACCACATCGACATCCGGGTGAGCAAGAAGTGGCTCGAGCGCGAGCGGAAAAAGACGAGCGAAGCGATTCCCGAGATCGGTCAATCGCTCACCGCCGATTGCCGGCACGGAGACTGCACCGCCTGCGGCATCCCCAACCTTCCCTTCGATACGCAGCTCACTCCCGCGCTCGATGCTGCCGGCACCGAAGCCTTGGTCGAGCGCGCACGCGCACGCGCTTCGCGGAGAGAAGAAGGTGGCGTGACCTGGCCGGTGCGCGTTCATTTCCGCAAGGTCGGCCTGGCACGGTTCCTCTCGCATCTGGAGATGGGCACCGTGCTGCAGCGCGCTTTTCGGATGGCCGAAGTTCCGGTCGCGCACACGCAGGGACACGTCCCGCATCCCAAGTTCGCCTACGGCCCTTCGCTTTCCGTCGGGGTGGAGACCGAAGCCGAGGCCTTCGACGTCGAGCTGCTCCGGCCTTGGAGCGAGCGATTCACCGAGTCGTTGAATCGGGTGCTGCCCGAGGGCATGGAGATCGTGGACGCGGTTCCGATCCAGGTCATCCCGGGAGTGAAGCGCAGGAGTCTGCAGGCGATTGCGAGGCGCGCGCGCTACGAGGTGGACCTGTCGGCGCTCACGGATACGGAGCGAACGGAGATGCGCCGCATCATCGAGAGCTTCGAGCGCAGCGAGACGTGCCTGGTCGAGCGCAGTTTCTGGACTCCTCAGTCGTCGCGGGAGATTCTCGATTGGGAGAGTCCTTCGGATCCGCTCGCGAAGGCTGCCGTGATGCCGGCCATCTCGGACGCCGGCACGAGCGACTCATCGGCGATGACGACAGCGGAACCCACCGGCACATCGCCCCACGCGCGAGCGATGACAGGTGCGAATCCGGCTTGCGAGGTCCGCACCGTAGATCTCCGCAAGGCGATCGTCGAGATCGCGTTGGAGCCGGGCGCCCGCCGGATGGAGCTCGAGCTCTTCCTGGCCCGGGAGGATGGCCAGGTGGCCAATCCGCGAGTCGTCCTCGAGCGGCTCTTCCGCCTCGCGCCGGAGACGCAGGCTCTCCTGCGCGTCGTTCGCGTCGCGCTTCTCGCCGAGTCCGGTGATCCCATCGTTTCCCGAACCGTCGCCGCGTCCGTGTGAGCGAATTGGCCGCCCGGTTGGACTGGGCATGATCGGATTGGTCCCCTACCGACGGAACGCGAGCTTTCGCAGCACCACAGGCTGAAGTCAGACTACGGCTTTCTCAAAATGAGGATCATCGCCGCCACCGCGAGGTCCGATGAGTCCTTGCGCCGGAATCGCTGATCCAGAGAGTCCGGATCCGGAATGTTCTCCAACTTCCGAGGTTCATAGCTCGCGATTTCGAGCCCCGCCGACTCAATCGCCTCGAGATGGTCGGAAGCACGAAGTCGATTTGTCCAACCGGCACTGCGCCCTGCCATGTACCGCCAAAGCGGATCCGAGTAACGCAAGAAATCCAGCGGTTCCGCATGGTGGTGATCGCGCAGGTCGATGATGTGGCTGCAGAGACCGCCGCTCTTCAGGACTCGATACATCTCGCTGTAGGCGAGAGCTGGATCGCGCACGTGCTCGAGCACCGAAATGGAGTAGATAAGATCCGCGGAGGCGTCGGGTAGCGGCAGGCGGTCTCCATCGGTGATTCGGTAGTCGATCCGGTTGCCGAGGGATGGAAAGGTGAAGTCGTCATCGGGAAACAGCTCCGCGGTGCGGATCGAGCGCCCCTCCGGACCCAGCAGATCCGGAAGTCTGCCCTCCTCGATGCGCTCCGGAACGCTTGCGAGGACTCTCCGATACACTTCCGGAGCCGAGTCGCGCGTGGCGTATCGTCGGACGTCGACCGCGAGCACCCGCTCGGCGCCCAATAGGCTCCAGAGCACCGCTTGCGCGAGACTGTTCCCCGGCCCGAGTTCGACCGCGGTCTTTCCGAACGGAGACGACCAGTGAGGAGCCAGACGAGCCACGTGACCGCCGAAAAGCGCGTGGACCTCGACTGGGTCGTACATGCGCCCCGTGCCGTGCCCGTGCCGGCGGGATTGGACGGCCGCGACTCCCGGAATCCGGAGGAGCGCATCCTTGACGAGGCGCATGCCCACGTAGGGCCAGAGTGATCGTGGGATCGACACGTTAGCACATCAATCGCTGGGTCAGCCGGTTCGAGGTAGTCTCTTCCGCACCAGAAGCCGCTTGCTGGGGTCGGAAGGCCGGGGCTGGAAAGAGCCTCCGGCCCAGGTTCTTCGACTCCTTCATCAGCAC
>CAMPIC010000614.1 GCA_946886185.1 uncultured bacterium | reverse complement strand
TCGTTCGAGATGCTGCGCCAATTGCGCGGTCGCGCGGTCCAGCGCCGCTGCGCTCCACAGCACGGCGAAGAAACCGTTTACCCCATAGGTGAAGCCAAACCCCGCGATCTGCGCGATCACCGCAACCAGCATCTGCGCGAGCGCGGCAGCGAACATCGCGCGGGCCATTCCCGCCGGCCGGAAGCGCGCGAGCATGGCGCCGATCCCGGCCACCGCGAGCACTCCGAGATACATGAGGTTTGCCGCGTTGTCCTCGGTTCCGATGAGCCCCACCGCCAGATTGGCCCAAATGAGGAAGAGTCCCGTGCCCACGGCGGTTGCCGCGGCCAGGCGATAGGTGCGATCGCCTCGTCGCGATGCGAGCAGCTCGAAGGTGAGTCCGGCTCCGAAGAGCAGAAAGCCGGCAGTCACGAAGTCCCCCGCGGTCCAGACGACCTCCTCGCTGTATTGCATTGCCACGAACGGCACCAGCAAGAGGAACGCCGTGATGAACGCGACGCGCAGGATGTTCTTGCTGGGAATGCTCGTGGCGGACAGTTCTTTCTGCATCATTCCGTCTCCATGATTTTCGGTCGATCTTTGTCCAGCTCATCGCTCGCCCAATGTGCCGTTTGACGCTCGCTGGATGCTCCGTTCATGCTCTTTTTTCAATGGCGCTCGATATTCCGTGCATGCGCCGTTGCCTGGCCCTCAATGTGCCGTGCCATGGCGCTCGATGTGCCGTTCAATGTACCGCCGAGTGTGCCAGGCTCCTGGAACTGCTCGGCGCGTACCAATCCACGCGGCGGGTCGCAAACATGATTGCGGCAACGATCAGGAAGAGTCCGACCGATCCGATCAGCAAGGCGTAGTCCTCGTTGGTGAGGAGGACGTACAGGTAGCCGTAGAGCAACGCGACCCCGCTCCCCACGAACACCGCGCGGGAGAGACGCCGCAAGATGACCATCCCATACGCGGTCACCATCCCGATGACCGCCAGGCTGGCGAGCGCATATGCGGTTGGGAATCCGAGGTGCTCCGAAAGCGAAAGCTCCAGGAGGTAGAACAAGCAGAGCGCGCCACCGAGCATCAGGTACTGGATCGGGTGGACGCGCACGCCGGCCAATACCTCGATGAGCCAGATGGTGGCGAAGGTCAGGACGATGAAGAGGCTGGCGTACTTCACGCTGCGCTCGGCCATCCGATAGTGGTCGACTGGACTCACGAGCTCCACTCCGAAACGGGATCCTTCGATGGCTCCGCCGATCGGCATCTCGGCTTTCCATGCTTGCGGATAGTTTCTCCCGAGAAACGGGATCGACCATCGAGCGGTGAAACCGTCATCGGTGACGGTGCGCTCCGTGGGGAGCCAGTTCCCCTGGAAGCTGGGGCTCCCGTAGTCCGACTCGAGTCCGACCATCGTGCTTTGCGCGAATGGAGTCATATAGACACCGCCGCTTCCGTTGAGAGCGAGCGGGAAGGAAAAAGGGAAGCTTTCATTCGCCGGATCGATGGCGACGACGGCGTGGATCCCGCTCTGCGCATCGGTGAATCCGCCGGTGCCGGGCAGGAAGGGGACCTGCGACGGTCCCCAGGACACCGAAGTCTCTTCTTGAATCGCGCGCGCATCGGAGATTCCGATGGCGAGATGAGCGCGCTCCCAGGCGACGGCGGCCGGTTCGATGCCGAGCTCGGAGAAGTCCGGCCGGGCGAATTCTCCTTCCAACGTGACGCCGAGCTCGTACACCGGCACCGAGAAGATGCCGCGGCTGCGTTTCTCCGAGTCGACCGTGCCGGAGGCATTCAGTCGTTCCGGCAGGAAGATGGCGTTTCTGTTCTCGGTGCGGGTGATCGACTGGCCAGTAGGGGAGACCTCGGTCCATTGCTCGGTGTAGGGGACGACCAGCGCGGGACCGGTGATGACCTGGGCGTTGCCCCACTTGGACGCGACCTCCGCCACGGCCGAATCTCGCCTCTCCTGTCGCTCCGCGACCAGCCGCCCGATCAACGCGATCGGAATGTGGAGGAGCAGCACGAGAAAGCCCACCAGGAACAACTGCAGCATTTGCGAGGTGCGTATGGAGTTGACCATGCGCTCGACCGAGTCCTGCATCGACCCAGCTCTATCTGATTGAGTCTGTTCCACTTGTATGCACTCCTGAGGCCCTGGGGCCGCCGGGACGGGCACCGTGCCGCATCCCTGCCTGACGAAAGTACTTTGTATTGTAAAGTATCGGCGCTCGCCGTCAAGAGCTTTCGCGCGATTGCCGGTGGGTCGGATCGGTCTCGATCAGGCCGAGATGGGCTTCATAGCTCGGATTCTGTGGCGAGCTCCGCAGTCGTGAGAGCGCGTCCAGCGGTCCAGGCCGCCGTGAATGCATGCTCGCCCAGTGCTTGTCGAACCTCGTCGATCTCGCGGTCGCGCAACGACTGCTCGGAAGGAGGGGCGGGAGCGCCGATCGCTTCGCGGATACGGGCCGCGGCGGCAAAGAAGCGGACGGCTCGCTCATGTTGTCCCGACTGCGCGGTGACGGGCGCGAGTCCTTCCAGAGAGCTTGCGATCTGAAGTTGCATCCCGAGGTCCTGCGAGACGTGGAGCGCTTCCGTGAAACGCGCCCGCGCCATGGGGAGGTCCCCCTGTTCGAGAGCGAGTGCGCCGAGCGTTTGCAGAGTCAAGGCGGCGCCGGCTCGATCTCCCATCTCATTGCGGATCGAAAGCGATTCCTCCCAATGCGAGCGAGCGTGGGCGTAGTCACGCTGCTGCATGT
>CAMPIC010000613.1 GCA_946886185.1 uncultured bacterium | reverse complement strand
GCCTGGAACCGATCTGGAAGGATGGTCCTCAGCCGCTCTCTCGGCGGGCGCGCGTGAGCTGGTGCTGGCGGCCTGGCGGATCGAAGGTGCAGCCGCGCACCGCTTCGCGGCGATCTTCTATGAGCGCTGGGCGAGAGGCGAAGACGTCGCGACCGCCGTGCATCACACCCGCGCGGAGCTGCGCGCGCGGCTGCCGCATCCGTATCACTGGGCCGCGCAGATCGCGATCGGATGAAGGGCGAGGAGGGCTGGGAACAGACTTCGGCTCGCTCGTCGATGCGGTAGCGAAGTCTTGCGACGATCGACGATCTTCGATGATGGGGATCCCGTGTCGATCGCGATCACGTACGCGGAGTCTTGGGAAACTCGACCGGATCGTCCGGGTGGGAAAAATACCAGGCGAACCAGAAGGAGTGGCGGGCGAGCGGGGAAGGCAATCGGTCGATTCGCTCGAACCACGCCGTGGCGGGATCGCCCGCGCGATAGTAAAAACGGATCGGCACCCCGCCGCTCTCGGTCTCCCAAATCCCGCGTGGATCGGCGTTCTCCGCGATCGTGACGAGCGGATAGACGCGGCGTACTCCACCCTCGTCCACCACCACGACCGGCTCCTTGAATCGCAGCCTCTCGCGCGGCGGGAGCGGCTGCGCGGGGAAGCGGATCTCGTCGTTGCCGAAGTAGCTGTTGTAGGGGCGGCGGATGTAGATCGCGAGCTTGGTCTCGTCTCGGCCCATCGCGGTGGTCTTCGGATTCCGCGCCAACCAATCTTCCCACGCGACGAGCTGCGAAGGCAGCAGCGTGAGCGAATCACCCATTGCGGGACCCGTCACCGCGCGCGCGAGAAGCTGGCTCCAGAGGCTCTCGCCCCCTTCGCCCGGCGTCTCCGTCCGATCGTAGAAGAGCAGGTTCCCGCCCCAGAGAAGTCCGCTCACCCCGAACTCGCCCACCCGTCCGCCGGCGTTGGGAATACGCCGCGAAAAGACGCCCACTCCATCGGTGAGCGGCGAATAGGTCACGAGGATCGGTTCTCCGCCGAGGGTGTCGTTGACCATTTCGTGCCAGTCGAGGATCTGCAGCGGATACGCGCGAGACGCTCCGTGGATGGTGACGCCGATCACGCGGTCGCTCGTGACGAGATACTTGGAGCGTCCATGGAACGAGCGGACCGTCTCTACGCTGTAGACCGGGGGATGGAGGAGCGACTCGATGCCGTCGCGAGGCAGTCCGCTCGCGACGATGGAGCCCTCGGGGAGCGCCATCGGATCGAGGTCGAATTGATACGAAGCGGGATCAGAACCGTCGCCCAACCGGTTCTTCTGGCGGGACTCCTGCACCTCGCTCAGCATTCGGTACGCGGCGGCCGCGGTGAGCAGGAGGGCGGCGAGGCCCAGCCAGAGAAGCGGGCGCATCACGCGCCTAACGAGTCGAGATCGGCGCCGCCAGGGCGGCCAGCTGCGCCGGCGCGGACGGCGACGGGTTGGCGTCGACGGGAACCGTCGCTTCTTCGAGGTCCACCGGAAGTACGGGGAGCGAAACGGTCTGCGGTCGCTCCTCCGAATGCATGCCCACACGCGCCGGCGCGATGACTCCGCTCGAAACGTCCACGATCGGTCCGCGATCGAGCACCAGGAGCGCGAGGAACGCCGGGAGATAGACCAGGGAAGTGAAGAAGAGCTTGCGCGCGCTGCGATCGGTCCGATCCATGCGCAGCCGCAGCGACATGAAGAGAATCCATACGCTCAATGCGAATCCGCCCGCCAGGAACACCCAGCCGGCCAATCCCGCGAGCAGGAACGCGAGGCCGAGCGGCAGGAGCATCGCGCTGTAGAGAACGACCAGATTGCCGGTGATGACTCCGCTCCCATCGACTACGGGAAGCATCCGGTAACCACCGCGGGCGTAGTCGTCGCGATAGAGCCAGGCGAGCGCGAGAAAGTGCGGCATCTGCCACGCGAAGAGCACCAGGAAGAGCAGTCCCGCTCCCGGACCGAGCGAACCGGTGGCGGCGCTCCAGCCCATCATCGGGGGAATCGCGCCCACGACCGCGCCGACCAAGGTATTCGACGGCGAGCGTGGCTTCATCGGCGTGTACACGAGCAGGTACAAAACGTGGACCAGGAGCGCGAGTCCCGCGGTCAGCAGATTGAGACGCCATGCGAGGAGCGCCATCCCGGAAAGCGAGAGAAGCGCCGAGATCGCGAGAGCCTGTCCGAGTCCGAGCTGTCCCGCCGGGAGCGGCCGCTCCCGAGTACGCAGCATTTTCGCGTCTCGATGCCGCTCCATGCACTGGTTGAACGCGTTCGCCCCGAGCGCCGACAGCGTCGTTCCGACCGTGATCCAGAGCAGTCCCCATGCATCGATCGCGCCGGGACGGGCTACGACGAAGCCGACCATCGCCGTCGCCACCACCAGAGAGGCTAGACGGGCTTTGGTGAGCACCATGAAGGTTTGAACGGCGTCGCGCATCTTCTCCTGGACCTCGCTCGATCGTTTCGATCCGCCCAAAACGCTCTCGGCAGGGAACATCGCAACGTATCACCGAATCGCCTCCCGGGGTACCGGAAACTGGCGCGTTTTCCACCGGGAACGGACCGATGGCTGGAGCTCGGCAGGCGCGGATCATGGCTGCGCGAGGGGCGGACGGCCAGTTCCTACGACTGCGGCGCTTCGGTAATCAGGGGTTCCGGCGACTGGGTAGGGGGGTGGGAACGGTGGTATCGTGCCCCGGTCGTCGCGGCCGCGCGGAAC
>CAMPIC010000612.1 GCA_946886185.1 uncultured bacterium | reverse complement strand
ACGTGACGAGGCACGTGGCCCGTAACGTGACGAGGCACCTGACGCGGAACGTGGCGCGGCACGCGGCCGGCCCGCTCGTGCTCGGTTTGGCGATCGCCGGTTGTGGCGAGGATCGCGACGCCCCGATCGAAGTCTCCGGCCATATCGAGGCGACCGAGATCCGGCTCGCGAGCAAAGTCCCCGGCCGCTTGATGGAGATGTCGGTCGACGAGGGGGACACCGTGACGCTGGGCCAGACGGTGGCGCAAGTCGATACCACCGATCTCCATCTCATCTGGCTCGCGAACCGAGCTGAACGGGCACAGGCGCAAGCGGAGCTCCGACTGCGCATGGCGGGCGCGCGATCGGAAGACATCGAGACGGCGCGCGCGGCAATGCGGCAATCGGAAACCGAGCTCGAGGCGGCGCGCAAGGATCTCGAGCGGATGCGGACGCTGCTCGAGACCGGCTCGGCGACCGAGAAAGCGGCCGAAGACGCCGTGACGCGGGTGGAGCTCGCGGAAAGTCGACTGACCGCGGCGCGCGAACAGTGGCAGCGTCTCCAACGGGGCTCGCGGCCGGAAGAGATCGATGCGGCGGCTTCGAGGCTCGACCTCGCCGAGGCTCGTCTCGCGCAGGTTCGGCAGCAGATCGAAGATGCGCGGATCACCGCACCGTCCGATGGACGAATCACGGAGAAGCTCGCGGAACCGGGCGAGCTTCTCGGGGTCGGTTCGCCGGTCGCCGTCCTCGTCGATCTGGCCCATCCCTGGCTGACGGTGTTCTTGGGCGAACCAGATCTGTCGCACGTCTCGCTCGGCCAAGAGGTCACCGTCCGAAGCGATGGCGGCGAAGAACGCACCGGCCATTTGCGCTACATCTCCAGTGAGGCGGAGTTCACTCCGCGCAACGTGCAGACGCGCGACGAGAGAATCAAGCTGGTGTTCGAAGCGCGCATCGGATTGGAGAACCGCGACGGACTCTGGAAGCCGGGCATGCCGGCGGAAGCTCGACTCCCGGTGCGGAACCGGGCTTCATGAGCGAGCCCCGGATCCTTCCGCGCGATGAACCGCATTCGTCGGACGTGGTGCTGCGGTTCGACTCGGTCACCTATCGATACGGAGAGACGGTCGCCGTTGCGGATTTCGCGCTGGAAGTACGTCGCGGAGAGACGTTCGGATTGATCGGGCCGGATGGGGCGGGCAAGACGACCGCGCTCAAGATGGCGCTGGGGCTGCTTCGTCCGCGCGAAGGCGCCGTCACGACCCTCGGACTCGATCCAGCGCGGCACCGGCGCCGGCTTTCGCAGCACGTGGGCTATCTTTCCCAGCGATTCTCCATCTACGGAGATCTTTCGATCGATGAGAACGTCGCCTTCTTCGCGCGCGCTCATGACACTCGGGATTGGAAGCCGCGCCGGGAGGAGCTGCTCCAGCGGCTCGATCTCGAACGCTTCCGCTGGCGACTGGCGGATCGCCTTTCCGGGGGAATGAAACAGAAGCTCGCGCTCGCTTGCACGCTCATTCATACGCCCGAGCTCCTCGTACTCGACGAGCCGACCACCGGAGTCGATCCTGTTTCGCGCCGCGAGTTCTGGCGGATCCTTTCGGAGCTGCAGCGCGAGGGGATCACCTTGATCGTGACGACTCCGTATCTCGATGAAGCGGAGCGATGCCGTCGCGTCGGACTCATCGATCAAGGTCATCTGCTGGTGGTGGACGAACCGGGAGAGCTGCGCGGCTCGAGCGCGGGATCGATGATCGAGGTGATCGCGACCCCACGGCACGGCGCGCTCGCGGCGCTCCGTAACTTTGCCGGCGTGAGCGATGTCGAATCGTTCGGAGAGCGGATCCATGCATCGCTTCCGCAGGTGAGCGTATCGGACGCGGCCGGCGTGTCCGAGCAGGTCGCGACCGCACTGGAGAGCCAAGGCGTCGCGGTGCACTCGATTCGCACGGTGAAACCTTCCCTGGAAGACGTCTTCATCCAGCGACTCCGTGCCCGAACGGCATCCGTCGGCGACACGCTCCTGACGTTGCTCGCGCTCCTCCTCGCATTTGGCATCCGCGCAGCGGGAGCTCAGCCTGCACCGGACTGGGAGAGCGTCGCTCCGATGTCCATCTCGCTCGAAGATGCCCTCGCGCGCTCGCAGCAGGTCTCCCCGAAACTCCAGAGGCTCGATGCGTTGACCGAATCGGCCCTGGGCACGCAACGCGAAGCCCGCGCGGCGCGCTACCCGGATCTGACCGCGAGCGCGAGCTACGCGAGACTTTCGGAAGAGCGCTCGCTCGAGCTCACCATCCCGGGACGCGGGACGGTGGAGCTCTCCCCCGACATCCCGAATCGGTGGCGATCGCGCTTCGGAGTGAGTTGGCCGCTCTGGACCGGCGGGCGAATCGGAAACGGTATCGAGGCCGCTCGTTCCTCGGTGGCCGCCACGCAGCACGAGCGCGACGGCGGCGAACAGGATCTCATCGTCGAAGTGACGCGCGCCTACTGGGACTGGGTGGTCGCGTTGGAACGGGTCGCGGTTCTGGACGCCTCGGAGATCGCCTACGACCACCATCACGAGGATGTCGCGCGCCTCCTCGAGGTCGGACTGGCCGCGCCGAACGATCTCCTCCAGACCGAAGTGGCGCGGAATCGTCTCCGTCTGGATCGACTGCGAGCGGGTCAGGCAGTGGAGATCGCGGAGGAGAATGTGCGCCGATTGCTGGCGACGCGCGCCCCGCTCGTACCAGCGGAGACGCTGCCGTTGGATCTTCCTTC
>CAMPIC010000611.1 GCA_946886185.1 uncultured bacterium | reverse complement strand
CACCGGACTCGGAAGCTCGGTGCGCGCCGACGGTGGCATCGCGGCCGCCTGCGTGTGCTGCACAAGGAGGGCCATGGGAGAGTCGGCCGTGAACACGGTCTGCCCGGTGAGGAGCCAGTAGGCCACACAGCCGGTCGCATAGATGTCGGCCCGTCCATCGAGCGCGTGGCCCATCGCCTGCTCTGGAGCCATGAACGCCGGCGTTCCCTGGATCGCGTTCTCGCGAGTGTGGAACGAGCCGGTGGTCTCGTCGGAATCGCGCACCGTCCGCACGAGTCCGAAATCGAGCACCTTCACGAAGTCGTGCTCCTCGCCGTATCGACAGAGGAAGATGTTCGCCGGCTTGATGTCGCGATGCACGAGCCCGCTGGAGTGCGCTTCCGAGAGCGAATGACAGACCTGGCGGAGCAGATAGATGGCGCGCTCGAACGGGACCGCGCCGAAGCGTCGAACCAGCGTGTCCGCGTCGAGACCGTCGAGCAGCTCCATGACGTAGAAGAGGCTCCGATCGGCGATCCCGAAGTCGAAGAGGTCGACCGTGTGCGGCGAGCGCAGCTGCGCGATCACCTGCGCTTCGCGTTCGAAGCGATGGATCGCTTCCTCGGAAACGCGGCCGCCGTTCCCGGATGTCGTGCGAATCAGTTTGATCGCCGCGGTGCGCGCGAGCATGCGATGGCGCGCGCGCCACACTTCTCCCATGCCTCCTTCGCCCAGCTTTTCCTCGAGGCGGTAGCTGCCGAGCTCTCGCGCCTTCTTCACTTCCGTTCCGAGGTGATAGATGACGCGCGCGCCCACGTACGCCATCACCACCACCAGCAGATACGGGAACACGAGGCCGAAGAAAAACGCGGCCGGCTCGATGCGCGCCGACGTCGCGCCCGAGACCAGCATGAGGCCGATCACGACCGGCACCGAGCTGACCGACGCGAGCGCCGCCAGGACCGCGCGCCGCGGAGTGGTCGGAACCACGACCGTGAACAGCAGCACCCAGACGGAGACCCAGGAGAGCCCGAGCATCCCGCGATGCGTCTCCAAGCCGACCGGGTCGGCAAACTCCGCCGCGGCGATCGCATAGCTGCTCGCGATCTCGAAAGCGAGACCGAGGTTCATCGCTGTCGGCGCGGAGAAACGCGCGCTTCGGATGACGCCGGCCACGATCAGACCGGCGGAGATGCCGAGAAGGCTCGACCCCCATCCTAGGAAGTTGCCGAAGAACGACCCGCGCTCTCCTGGCAGCAGCAGCGCCGGGAGCACGCCCGCCAGGAAAAAGACAGAGGAGTAGAGGATGGCCAGAGTGCGCAGCCGCGCGGCTGATTCGCGGAGCAGATCGAGAGGGAACCCGGACGAGACAGGTCGCGCCGCTGTGTCACGAACCTCGGGCTGAATGAGCGTGACGGGCTCCAGCATCGCGAGTCCGGCTCAGAAGGTGGTGCGATCCGGACGGAAAGAAGGATCGAACGCCAGCATCGAAGCGTCGATCTGTGCCGCCGACTGGCGGAGCAGCGCACTCTTTTCCGCGTGGGGAAGGAAAGCGCTCTTGAATCCGTGGATCAAGATCTTGCGAACGTCGTGGAGGGTGAGCTGAAACGCGTCGATCGCGACCATGAACTCCTGCGTGACGTTGGTTCCCGACATGAGCCGATTGTCGGTGTTGAGGCTCACGCGCAGCCCTTTGTCGAAGTACTCGCGGAACGGATGCTCCGCGAACGACTCGACCACGCCGGTCTGAAGATTCGAGGTCAGGCACGCTTCGATCCCGATCCGGTGGTCGTTCACGTAGTCGAGAAGGTCGGGATCCTCGCGCAGCCGCGTACCGTGCCCGATCCGGTGCGCTCCGCAGTAGTGGATCGCCTGATGGATGGAGGGCGCGCCGAACGCCTCGCCCGCGTGCACCGTCACGTTGATGTTGTGATTGCGGATCAGATAGAACGCTTCCAGATGATCCTTTGCGGGCCAGTCCTTCTCCGCTCCCGCGAGATCGAACGCGACCACGCCGCGTCCCTTGTACGCGACCGCGAGCTCCGCCAATCGATACGAGATCTTCGGATCGATGTGACGGATGCCGCAGAGGATGATGCCGGTGCGAATGGGATAAGTGCGTTCCGCGCGCATCAATCCCGCGCGCACTGCATCGAGGATCGTTTCGAGGCTCAGCCCTCGCTTTTGATGCAGATTGGGCGCGAACCTCACTTCCAGATAGCGCACGTTCTCGCTCGCGGCATCTTCGGCCAGCTCGAACGCGACCCGCTCGAGGCTCTCCTCGGTGTCGAGAACGGAAAGGGTGAGATCGAACAGCTCCAGGTAGTCGACCAGATCTCCACCCGGCGGCGGAGTCAGGTGCTTGCGCAGCTCGACCGGGTCTTCGGTCGGAAGGGTCACACCCTGTGCGTGCGCCAGCTCCACCAGCGTATCGGGACGCAACGATCCGTCGAGATGGCAGTGGAGATCGGTCTTGGGGAGCTGGCGGATCAGGCTTTCCGGGATGCTCATGGATGACTCGCTCGGTTGGATCTCGCCGCGCGCGCGCCGAACCGTTCGGCGCGCGCGTGGAGTGTTCTTCGTGCCCGTATGAGACGCTGGAACCACTCTTTTCGCCAGTCCGATTCTTCCTCTTTCTGGTAAATCGGCCGTCCACGCGCCCAGGTCTCGCGGACCAGGGCGGCGGAGCCGGCATAGACGAGCCAGGCGGCCGGAGATTCCGGGTCGTGCGGTCCCGGGCACGCTCCGGGAGGCAGTGAAGGATCGATGACTATGAA
>CAMPIC010000610.1 GCA_946886185.1 uncultured bacterium | reverse complement strand
GTCACGCCCTGACCCGTGTGCGCGGAGACGCGCGGCGCCTCACTCTGGCCGTCGAGCGCAGGCAGCTCCTGTCCAACGGCAAGGTCGCTGCGGCTGTAGACGACGAACCGAGGACGGTCGAGCAGCGCCGGACGGAACGCGCGCAGTTCTCCCAAGAGCACGCGGAGATCCTCTTCTGGACTCTCCGAAGCGCTGTCGATCAGCACGAGGAGCACGCGCGTCCGCTCGATGTGGCGCAGGAAGCGGAATCCGAGACCGCGCCCTGCGCTCGCTCCTTCGATCAAACCGGGCAGATCAGCCAGCACGAAAGACCGTGTCTCCGAGAGCTCCACGATGCCCAGCTGCGGACGGATGGTGGTGAATTCATAGTTGCCGACTTTGGGAGTGGCGTTGGAGCAGCGGCTGAGGAACGTCGACTTGCCGACGTTCGGCAATCCCACGAGGCCGACATCGGCCAGGAGCTTCAGAGTGAGACGAAGCTCGAACTCTTCTCCGGGCGTTCCTTTGGTGGCAATGCGCGGCGCCTGGCGCGTCGACGTCTTGAAATGGACGTTCCCCTTGCCCCCCTTGCCGCCGCGCGCGATCACGAGGCGCCGGCCCGGTTCCACCAGATCCGCCACCATCGTTCCTCCAGGGGAGATGACCTCGACCACCGTACCCACCGGCACGGTCAGAACGCAGTCGTTGCCGGCGCGTCCGAAGCGTTGGTTTCCGCTGCCGCCCTGGCCATCCTCCGCGCGAAAGCTCCGGCGATGCCGAAACGGCAGGAGCGTGCGCAGATGGGGATCGACCACGAAGATGACATCGCCTCCTCGACCGCCGTCTCCGCCATCCGGTCCCCCCTTGGGGACATACTTCTCGCGGCGGAAGCTGACGGTGCCGTTCCCGCCGCGTCCGGCCTTCACCTCGATGGTCACTTCATCGATGAACACGTTTTCTCCTGGCTGGGATGGACGCGACGCGGCGACGGTTCGTCGGCGCTACTTCGACCTTGCGGCTTTCGTGCCAGAGGACTTGGCGGAGTCGCTCTTCGAGGAACCGGAGGAGCTGCTCGAGTCGGACTTGGCGGAGTCCCCGCCCTTTCCGCCGGAACCGGCGGAGTCTCCCTTCGACGAGCCGCCCTCCCCGGCGCCGCTGGACTCACCGCCGGAGCTCTCCGACTTCACCTTCTTCTTGTAGTCCTCGCTGCGATAGTCGGTGATGTAGAAGCCGGAGCCTTTGAAAATGAGGCCGGCGCCGGTCCCGATCTTGCGCTCCACCTTGGAGCGGCACTTGGGACAGCGCTTCTTCGGCTCGTCCGACATCTTCTGGAACAGCTCGTACTCGTGACCACAACTCGTGCAAACGTAATCGTAGGTCGGCATACTTTCTCTCTGTCTCCTTGCTGCTCCTCCTCCGCGCGACGGCGCGTCAGGAGGAGAGTTTTTCCAGGGCTCGGATCGTCGAGCCCAATCCTTCTTCGATCACATCCTCGGCGCAGGCGAAGGACAGTCGCAGGTGGCGATTCGATCCGAACCCGGATCCCGGCACGAACGCGGCGTGCGCCTCCTCGAGCAGATAACCGGCAAGATCGACGTCATTGTCGATCCGGGTTCCTCGGTGACTGGATCCGAAATAGCCGCTCACGTCCGGAAAGGCGTAGAACGCCCCTTCCGGAGGGCAGAGACGAATCCGCGGCGCCGTGTGAAGCATCTCCAGGACCAGCGTACGCCGCTGCCGGAACGACTCCACCATCTGCGCCACTTCCGCGCTCGCCCCGTCGAGGGCCGCCAAGGCCGCGTCCTGTGAGATGCTGCAGGGATTGCCGCAGAAGTGACTTTGTATCTCGGTCGCCTTCGCGACCCACTCCCGAGGCGCCGCCATGTACCCGATCCGCCAGCCGGTCATGGAATACGCTTTCGACGCGCCGTTGATCACCGCCGTCTTCGCGCGCGCCGCGGAAGAGAGTGCAGCGGGGCTGACGTGCCGGGCATCGCCGAACAGGATCCGCTCATAGATCTCGTCGCTGATGATGTAGAGATCATGCTCGAGCGCGACCTCCACCACTGATGCCAGCTCTCCTGGAGAGTAGACCGCGCCGGTCGGCTTGCACGGAGAGTTGAGGAGGATCGCGCGGCAGCTCGGCGTGATCGCCGCGCGCAGCATCTCCGCCGTCAGCTTGAAGCCGGTCGACTCATCGGTGGACACGATGCGGGCCGTCCCGCCCAGCATCCGGATCTGGGATGGATAGGAGACCCAGTACGGCGCCGGCACCAGCACCTCATCATCCGGATCGATCACGACCGCCAGCGCCATGAAGATCGCCTGCTTCGCCCCCGCGGCGACCAGGATCTCGTCCGGCTCGTAGGCGAGGCCGTTTTCGCGCGCGAGCTTGCGGCAGATCGCCTCCCGGAGCTCCTTCGTCCCGCCGGGGGAGGTGTAGCGCGTGCGGCCTCCGCGGATCGCCGCGATTCCTGCTTCTTGCGCCACGAGCGGCGTCGGCGCGTCGGGTTGTCCGGCGCCGAAGCTCCACACCCGGACGCCGGACGCTTGCAGCGCACGCACCTTCTCGTCGATCGCGAGCGTTTCGGACATGCCCACGGAACGGGCCAGTCGCGACTGTTTCATACCTTCATTCCGATCATTTGCTGCGGCTCAACTCGACTTGCCATCCGCGCCCGCGCGCGCTCGTTCCGCGCGCTTGCTGCGCAGTCGGCGCGCTACTCCCGGGGGCACGAATCCTTTCACCGGCCCTCCATGGAGCGCGATCTCCTTGACGA
>CAMPIC010000609.1 GCA_946886185.1 uncultured bacterium | reverse complement strand
GTGGGTGGACCAGTCGGGCGTGGTCGAGAGATGGGGAGTGCGCCCCGACCAGATGGTCGACCTGCTCTCTCTCATGGGAGATGCGAGCGACAACATCCCCGGCGTGGCTGGAGTGGGAGCCAAGACCGCGGCGAGCTTGCTCCAGAAGCATGGTTCGCTGGACGAGGTCTATCAGCGCCTCGCCGAAATCCCTCAAAAGG
The DNA here is from genome assembly GCA_946886185.1 of uncultured bacterium. The sequence goes on along the minus strand of CAMPIC010000609.1, from coordinate 2,559 downwards.
GGCTGCGCGCGAAGTTGGAGCAAAATCGCGATTCCGCTTTCCTCAGCCGGGATCTGGTGCAGATCCGGGCGGAGATCCCGCAGGAGTCGCTGCCCGCCGCGATGCCGGTTCCCGACCTGACCCATCGCCCCGAGTTTCTCGCGCAGCTCGAGAAGCTCGAGTTCCGGCGCATCATCGAGTCGCTCGGCTTGCGCGAGGCGAAGCGTTGGGAGACCGAGTATCGGATGGTCTCCACACCGGAAGAGCTCGCCGATCTGCTCCGGCGTTGGCGGGAGAGCGCGCGCCCTCTCGCGATCGCGGTGGAGCCGGCGGAGAAGGAGGGGCCGATCCTGGGAATTGCTCTCGGCTGGTCGGCAGGGCAGTGCTGGTACATCCCGATCGCGCACGAGATCGGTCCCAACATCTCCGCGGATGCGGTCCGCGAGCAACTCGCGCCGATTCTGGCCGATCCCGCGTTCGAGCTGACCGGTCACGATCTCAAAGAAGCTCTTCACCGCCTGCGCCGATTCGGCCTTCCGATCCGCGCGGCATTGCGCGACGTCGTGCTCTCTTCCTATCTCCTCGACCCGGAAGGGCGTCACGACCTGCCCACTCTGTGCGGCGAAATGCTCGGGCACGTCCTCATTCCGGAGGAGGATGTGCTGGGGAGCGGCAAGCACCGGCTCACCTATCAGGAGCTGGACTCGCCGGCAGCGCTCGAGCCGGTCGCGGAAAAGGCGGACGTGACGATTCGCCTTCGGGAAGAGATGGAGCCCAAGCTGCGCGACCAGGAGCTGCTCTCGATCTGGACCGATCTGGAGTCGCCGCTCGTGAGCGTGCTCGCGCGCATGGAAGAGATCGGCATCGCTCTCAACGTGCCGTTCCTGAGCGCGCTCTCCGGACAGTTCGAAAGCCGTCTCGCGCGGCTCACGAGCGAGATCCATCGACTTGCGGGGGTCGAGTTCAACATCGCTTCGCCCACGCAGCTGGGAGAGGTCCTGTTCGACACGCTCAAGCTGCCCAAGCGCAAGCGGACCAAGACCGGCTATTCGACCGATCACGAAGTGTTGGAGGCGCTCGCGGAGCGGCATCCCGTGCCCAAGCTCGTCCTCGAGCATCGCGCCCTCTCCAAGCTCAAGGGCACGTACGTCGATGCGCTCCCGTTGCTCGTCGATCCGGTGGACGGTCGCATCCACGCGACGTTCCATCAGGCGGTGGCCGCGACCGGCCGGCTCTCCTCGAGCGATCCGAACATTCAGAACATCCCGATTCGGAACGAGGAGGGCCGAGAGATCCGCAAGGCGTTCATCGCTCCGCCGGGACGCGTTCTGATCTCGGCCGACTACTCGCAGGTCGAGCTGCGCATCCTCGCGCACCTCTCCCGCGATCCCGGTCTCGCAGAGGGATTCAAAGCCGGCCACGACGTCCACACCTCGACCGCCGCGCGGCTTTTCGGTGTGCCTCCCGAGCAGGTCGGAATCGAGCTGCGCTCGCGCGCCAAGGCGATCAATTTCGGAGTGATCTACGGGATGGGGCCGCAGCGGATCTCGCGCGAAATGGGCGTGTCGATGACCGAGGCGCGCTCCTTCATCGAAGACTACTTCGCGAAGATGCCGGGCGTGCGCACGTATCTGGAAGAGAACCTCGCCTTCGCGCGCAAGCATGGATACGTCCGCACCATCCTGGGCAGGCGCCGGATCCTGCGCGGGATCAACAGCCCCGATCCGCCGGTCCGCGCGCAGGCGGAGCGGGTCTGCGCGAACACTCCGATCCAGGGTTCCGCGGCCGACGTGATCAAGCGCGCCATGCTGGAGGTGGATCGCGAGCTCGCCGCGTCGGGCACGGGCGCGCATCTGCTCCTGCAAGTGCACGACGAGCTCGTGGTGGAAGCTCCCGCATCGAAGGCGGACGAGGTCGTCGCGCTCGTCCGCCGCTGCATGGAAGAGGCGCTCGAGCTGAGCGTGCCGCTCCACGTGGAGGCGGGCGTGGGCGCGACCTGGGAAGAGGCGCACCGATGAGCCCGGCTCGAGACGCCGGGCCGCCGTTCGTCCTGGGAATCACGGGCGGGATCGGCACCGGCAAGAGCACTTTGACGCGGATCCTGGTGGAACGGTTCGGGCCGCCCGTGATCGAGGCCGATGCGCTCGGGCACGAAGCGCTCCTGCCCGGATCCTCGGTCTACGAGGCGATCGTGGCCCGATTCGGAGACTCGATCTTGCGCCCCGATCGCTCGGTGGACCGCGCCCGGCTCGCGCAGATCGTCTTTCGCGACGCGGGGGAATTGGCCGCGCTCGACGGCCTGGTGCATCCGTGGATTCTCGAACGGATCGAAGCGCGCGTCGGATCCTTGAAGGCCTCCGGGTACGACGGTATCATCCTGCTCGATGCCGCTCTGCTCCTGGAATGGCTGCATCGGTATCGTCCGCACGGAGTGGTCGTGGTCACCGCTCCGCTGGAAGCGCGGTTGGCCCGGCTCGAGGCGAGGGGACTGCCGCGCGCGGAGGCGGAACGCCGCATCCATCACCAGCGGCCGGAATCCGAGTGGACCGAAGAGGCGGATTGGGTCGTGGCGAATTCGGG
>CAMPIC010000608.1 GCA_946886185.1 uncultured bacterium | reverse complement strand
CGCGTCTTCCGCTCTGGTTCGTGGAGGGAATGGCCGAGTATCTGTCGATCGGAGCTGTCGCGCCGCAGACCGCGATGTGGATGCGCGACGCCACCGTACGAGACGATCTGCCCGATCTGCGCGATCTGGCGGGCAATCGCTACTTTCCCTATCGCTACGGCCACTCCTTGCTCGCGTTCATCGCCGGGACCTACGGAGAGGACACGATCGGAAACCTGCTGCGCGCCCCCGGGCGGCGCGGGACGATCGAGACGGGAATGCGCGCGGTTCTCGAAACCGATCCGGACTCCACCATCGCGGCGTGGCACCGATCCCTGCGGGACGATTACCTGCCGCTGCAGACAGGGCTGCGTCCAGGCTCCGACTACGGGACGCGGATCATGGGAGATCCCGAGGAGGATGAGCGCATCCAGGTCGGACCGGTCGTGAGTCCGGACGGGAAGAAAGCGCTCCTCTTCTCCTAGCGGACCCGTTTCGCGGTCAAACTCTTCGTGATCGATGCCGCGAACGGCGAGATCCTGCGCCGCCTTTCGCAGACCGAAGTGGATCCACACCTCGAAAGTCTGCTCTTCATCCAGTCGGCAGGATCGTGGGCGCCCGACAGCAGGCGCATCGTCTTTCCGGCGATCGCGCGCGGTCGTCCGATGCTGGTGATGATGGATTCGGAGACCGGAGACGCCATCCGTGAAATTCGATTCCCGGAGTTCGGGGAAATCTATAGCCCGGCCTGGTCGCCCGACGGCCGGCGGATCGCGTTCTCCGCGCTGGTGGGCGGCTTCACGGACCTTTTCGTCTACGACCTGGAAACCGATCAGCTGGAGCGCTGGACGAACGATCCATATGCGGACCTGCAGCCGGCCTGGTCTCCCGATGGCAACCGGATCGCGCTCACGACGGACCGATTCACCACCGACCTGGAGGAGCTTTCCATCGGGGCCTACGAGATCGCGATCGTCGACGTTCCCGCGACCACCTCGGCTTCTCCGAATCGAGTCGGTCGAGCTGACCTCGATGCCGATGGCGCGCTGGAGGACCATCCCATCGATCGTACTCTCCAGGTGGAGATCGCGCGTTTGCCGGGAGCGGGACGGAAGCAACACAACCCGCAGTGGTCTCCCGACGGACAACGCCTCTATCTCATCGCGAATCCTGGCGGTGTCTCCAATCTGTATGCGATGGATGCGCGCGGCGGGCAGCTCGTGGCGCTCACCCATCTCGATACCGGCGCGAGCGGAATCACCGAAATGAGCCCGGCGTTGACCGTTTCCAGCACCGGCGTCGCCCTCTTCACCACCTTCGAAAATCGCGGGTACGGAGTGTTCCGCATCGACGACATCGGCGCACTCGAGCCGGCGGGTGTGGACGCGCTCGCGGACGACGACAATCCTCCCCTGGCCACGCTTCCCCCGCTCGAGCGCCCGTCGTCCCGCCTCGAAGAGCTGCTCGGCGACTCGAGTCTGGGGACAGCGGCGACCTCGCAGATACGCGAGCGCGACTACTCGCCGGCGCTATCGCTCGATGCGATCGGGCAGCCATTCATCGCCGCCGGGGCCGATCGCTCCGGAGCGTTCTTCGGCGGAGGAGTGTCGATCTTCTTCAGCGACATGTTGGGTAATCGCAATCTCGCTCTCTCCATCGAAGGGCAGACCGGTACTGGGTTCGACTCCTTCGGCGGCTCGCTCAGCTACGTCAATCTGGCGCGTCGCTGGAACTGGGGCGCCGCGGTTCAACAGATCCCGTTCCTTTCCGGCAGCTTCGAGTCCGGGTTCGTCATCACTCCCAGCGACACTCTCTATGTGGAGCGCGAGCTCCGCGTCACGCAGACCAATCGCTCTCTCCTCGGGCTCACTTCCTATGCGATGAGCCGCGCCAAGCGGATCGAATTCACGGCCAGTGCCGATTGGATCACCTTCGGAAGAGAGGAGAGCATCCTCGAAATCGATGCGAATGACGGCCGGGTGCTGGTGGATGAAACGCGCGAGCTCGATGCGCCCGGAGATCTCGGACTGGGGCGCGTGAGCGGCGCATTCGTGCATGACACTTCTCTGTTCGGCGGAACGAGCCCGATCCTGGGAGAGCGCTACCGCCTGGAGTTGAGTCCGACTTTCGGCTCGATCACCTACTACGGCGCACTGGCCGACTATCGCCGCTACCAGATGCCGGTCCGACCGATCACCCTGGCGGGCCGGATCCTCTATTACGGTCGCCATGGAGAGGATGCGGCGGACGATCGACTCTCCGCGCTTTTCGTAGGATCGCAAGGGCTGATCCGCGGCTATGACATCGGTTCCTTCAGCGCGGAAGAGCTGAGCTCGGACAACCAGGAGGACGTCTTCGATCGACTGGTCGGAACGCAGGTCGCCGTGGCCAATTTCGAAGTCCGCGTGCCGCCGTTCGCCTTGTTGGGGCTGGGCGCCCCGTACGGTGGGCCGCTGCCGATCGAGCTGGGCGCGTTCTATGACACCGGCGTCGCATGGGATTCGCGCGATCGGACCGAGCCGAGCTTCCTGGGCGGCGACCGCGAGCTGGTTCGCAGCTACGGCGCTGTCGGCCGGGTCAATCTGTTCGGCTACATGGTGGTCGAGGCCGATTACGTGAAGCCGATCGACCGCCCGGATGACGATTGGCGCTGGCAATTCGGGCTCCGCGCCGGGTTTTGAGCTCACGGCTGTGAGCGGCTGCAGTTCAAACTATCGCGGATCCTACGTTTCTCGATGGCGTCCTCAGCCGTGCGACGGCGCGGATATGGAGCACATCCATG
>CAMPIC010000607.1 GCA_946886185.1 uncultured bacterium | reverse complement strand
GTGGATGGATCGTCCTCGGCATCCTCTTGACTCTGGTTCTCCTCTTCGGGGTTCCGGCGATTCGGCGGCGCCTCGTGACTCCGGTCATTCTGCGTGCCGCCGCGCCTCTTCTCCCGCGCATGAGTGAAACCGAGCAGGTCGCGTTGGAAGCGGGGACCGTGTGGTTCGACGGGGAGCTGTTCTCCGGAAACCCGGATTGGAAACGTTGGCTCGAGGAGCCGGCGTATCGGTTGACGGAGGAGGAGCAGTCGTTCCTCGACGGCCCGGTCGAGGAACTGTGCGCGATGGTCAGCGATTGGGAGACGGTGGAGCATGGCGACCTTCCGCCCGAGGCCTGGGAGTTCATCAAGCGCCATCGGTTCTGGGGAATGATCATCCCTCGCGAGCACGGAGGCCTCGGCTTCAGCGCGGCCGCGCATTCGGCGGTGATCGCGAAGCTCTCGAGCCGGAGCACCGCACTTTCGGTGACCGTGATGGTGCCGAACTCGCTCGGCCCGGCGGAGCTGCTGCTGCACTACGGGACCGATGCGCAGAAGCGTCACTATCTCCCGCGTCTGGCGCGCGGCGAGGAGATTCCCTGCTTCGCCTTGACCGAGCCCAATGCGGGAAGCGATGCGGGAGGGATGCGCAGTCGCGGCATCGTCACGCGGCAAGTGATCGACGGGACCGAAGTGCTGGGCATGTCGCTGACGTGGGACAAGCGGTACATCACGCTCGCCCCGGCGGCTACTCTGATCGGACTCGCGTTCAAGCTGTACGATCCCGATCACCTCCTGGGCGATCGGCCCGAGCTCGGGATCACTTGCGCGCTGATCCCGGCCGATACTCCCGGGGTGCAGATCGGACGCAGGCACGATCCTCTGCACGTTCCCTTCCTGAACGGCCCGACCTCCGGAAGGAACGTCTTCGTTCCGCTCGATGCGATCATCGGCGGACCGGCCTTGGCCGGTCAGGGATGGCGCATGTTGATGCAATCGCTGTCGGCGGGACGGGGAATTTCTTTGCCCTCGCTTTCGGCCGGCGCATCGCAGCTCGCCACGCGCACGGTGGGCGCCTACGCGACCATTCGCGAGCAGTTCCATCTGCCCATCGGACGATTCGAAGGAATCCAAGAAGTGCTCGCGCGCATCGCCGGGTCCACATACTGGATCGATGCGGTGCGCAAAGTCACCGCCAGCGCGGTGGATGCGGGGCATCGACCCTCGGTGGTGAGCGCGATCTCGAAGTGTTATGCGACCGAGGCGATGCGGGACGTCATCAACGACGCGATGGACGTGGCGGGCGGATCGGGGATCTGCGAGGGACCCAAGAACATCCTGGCCCGGACCTATACCTCGCTTCCGATCGGAATCACCGTGGAAGGCGCGAACATCCTCACGCGCACCATGATCATCTTCGGACAGGGAGCGCTGCGCTGCCATCCGCACGCGCGGCATGAAGTGCAGGCTGCCCGTGACCGGGACGTGACGGCGTTCGATCGCCACTTCTTCGGACATCTCGGATTCGTGGTCACGAACCTGGCTCGCGCCCCGCTCCTCGCCTGGTTGGACGGTCGGCTGGTGGACACACCCGATCGCAAGACGATTTCGGAAACGAAAGACGCGAAGGAACCCTGGGAATCGGGCACCGCGCCGACTGCGGAGCATGCCGCCCGCAAGAACGCTCTCGCGCGCGAGTATCAGCGCTTGACGCGCATGAGCACGGCGTTCGCGCTGGCCGCGGACTTCGCGATGGGGACGTTGGGTGGAATGCTCAAGCGCCGCGAGCAGCTGACCGGAAGACTCGCCGACGCGGTTTCGTGGCTCTACATCGGCTCGGCCGTGCTCAAACGGTTCGAAGACGAGGGACGGCGACCCGATCACCTTCCCTATGCGCAGTGGGCGATGCAGGAAGCTCTCCACCGCATCGAGCTCGCGCTGGTCGGTTTCATCGCGAATCTTCCGTTTCGACCCGCAGCCTGGATCTTGCGCGCCGCGATTTTCCCGATCGGCGCGCGGCGGCATCATGGTCCCGACGACCGACTGGCTCGCATGGTAGGCCGGGGAATCCTGGAGGGAGGCTCCGCCCACCGTTCATTGACATCCGAGGTGTTCGTTCCGCCGGCGACCGAGCTCGGATTGGGTCAACTGGAGGATGCGCTCATCAAAGTGCTCGCGGCGCGCACGGGAGAGCAGTCTCTCCGGGCCGCGATCCGAGCGGGGAAGCTGGCGGAATCGCCCAGCGCGACGTTGATCGAGCGCGCGCTCGCCGCCGGAATCATCGACTCTCAGGAACGAGTGCTTCTGGAAAGCGCCGCCCTCGCGCGCGCCATGGCCATCGCGGTCGACTCTTTCTCACCGGAAGAGATGAGAGCGACTCGAACCGCTTCGCTCGATATCTCCAGGGAGGGTGAGGGTGTGGATGCGCGTCGACGCTCCGCGGGTTCCTAGGCCGGGAGCCACACGCGCGGTCCAGCGTCGAGCGACACGGAGATGAGAGCGTTCACGGGCTGATGACTACTTCTTCGAGGATCGGCCGTTCCGCGACACCTCGATCGACTTGTCCATCCATCGTCGAAGCTCGTCGACGTCATCGAGGACTTCGGCGGGCACTTCGTAGTACGGCATGACCCGACCGGTACCGAGCGGAAGGAACGCCTTCATCCCCCGGCTCTCGTAGTCCGGCCGATTGGTGTCGTCGACCTTGAAATAGAGCGTGCTGTCGTTGGCGAGCGCGAACATCACGGAATCGCAGTAGATCCCCAATCCTCCGAACATGCGCTTCGTCGTCACC
>CAMPIC010000606.1 GCA_946886185.1 uncultured bacterium | reverse complement strand
CTTTGTGGCCCAACTGCTCGTGTGTCCGCACGCCGGAGACCGAGCGGTCTCTGCATGTCACCGAACACTCAAAAGCGGCCACGACAGAACACTTCAAAGGCGGCCACCGCGGAGCAGTGGTACCTCAGTATGTCGACACCGTCCAGCGACGGCAACCGTCCCGTTACAGATGACGAACCGGATGATCCGGAGGCGAGCTGAGCAGAGAGCAACCTCGAAGGATGCCCCAGGAGCCACGATCGCGAGGTGGTCCGACCCATAGGATTCCCGGTTACCGGTGCTGACAGACTCATGCGGAGGCCTTTGCTGCGTCTGCAGTCTGTCCGTTCTGCTCCTGATCGGCCCGGGACCGGCGATGCATCCGGTAGCTCTTGCCCTGGAGACGAAGGATCTCGGCGTGTTCGAGGAAGCGATCGAGAATCGCGGTGGTCGCGGGGACGTCGCCCAGGAACTGACCCCAGTCCTCGGTGGGTCGGTTGGTGGAGATGAGGGTCGACGCCTTCTCGTGACGTCGGACGAAGACCTCCAGCAGATCCTCGGCCGCGTTGGGACCGAGCTTGCGCATACCGAGATCCTCGAGCGCGAGGAGATCGACCCGGATGAGCTGATCGACGAGTTCGCGGCGTCCGTCGGTGGCGCTCGCCTCGAGGAAGTCTTGCGCAAGATCGAAGGTGTCCTTGACCAAGACGCGGTATCCCGCCCGGATCGCACCCACGGCGATGGCGGTGACGGCGTGGCTCTTGCCGATTCCAGGCGGGCCGATCAAGAGAACCCCCTGATGCTGAGCGACGAAGCGAGCGGTGGCGAGTTCGCAGAGTCGAGCTCGGGGGAGCTTGGGATTGAAGGTCCAGTCGAAGTCGGAGAACTCCTTGACCTGGGAGATGCCCGCTTGTTTCAAGCGGCGGGCGAAGAGGCGGTCACTCCTGCGGTTCATCTCATCCTCGACGAGAAGCTCCAGGAAGTCGCGGTGTGGCAGAGCCGCGCCCGCGGCTTGTTGGAGCCGGATGGGAAGCGCTTCGGCCATGCCGGAGAGGCGCAAGTGTCGTAGGCGGGCATCGAGCTGGGCGTTCATAACAAGTCCTCCAGTCGGTAGTGATCGAGAGAGCGGATGCTTTCGTGTTCTTGGATCAGGGGGCGGGAGGGCGCGGCCGAAGTCGCGCCTTCGGTGAGGCGGCGCAGATCGCGCAGACGGAAGAGACGATGCTCGCGAGCCCGGCCGGCCGCGTGGAGCACGTGCTCGCGGGGATGGCTTCGGGTCAGGTCGAGCACGCCTTGGATGAGACGGAAGGCTCGGACGCCGCGTTCTCGGATCGCTTCCTCGGCCCAGGAATGCAGGACGGAACCGACCCGTTCGCATCGACTCAGGAGCTGTTCCTGGAAGGCGCGTTGCGTGGAAGTGATCTCGAAGGGAGAGCCGCCGGGACGGGGGGCGAAGGAACCTGGCGTCAGTCGGGTATGGACGCAGAGCAGCGTGTCGTCCCGGTAGATGCGGACCAGGTGACGATCCCAGCGCGCCCGGACGCGCACCGCTTGGTTGATCAGATGCGGAGGCACCGGGTAGAAGGCGCCTTTGACCTCCACATGGCCATCGGGGTGGATGCTCCGAGTACCGCTCTCGAAGAAGGGGAAGGGTTCCGCGGCGAGAGGCTGCAGGGCTTTGTGATCGGTCTCGAGGAAGTGCGTCCAGACCTGCCGCCGGGTGGTGCCGTGGATGCGCAATCGCGCCACGGTGCGGTTCCAGCGGCGCAGGAACGCATTCTGCTCTTCGAGGCCGTCGAAGCGACGCCCTTTGAGGGCGTTGTCCTTGACATAGCCCCCGCTGCGCTCCTGCTTGCCGTTCTCCTGTGGCGTGCGCGGTCGGGTGGGGAGTGAAGTGAAGCCCCAATGCCGAGCGAAGGCCAGGTACACATCGTTCGAGTCGGGGTCGTAGAAGCAAGCCCGGACGACGGCCGCTTTCAAGTTGTCATGACGGAGAATCCTCGGAACCCCTTCGAGGTTACGGAACGCGTTTTCATGTTGGCGAAGGAAGGTCTCGAGGGTCTGATCCCAGGCCGCTTCCTCATACCCATGACGCGAGTGGCACAGCGTCAGGCGAAAGACCCATGGACGTTTCCACTGACCGGTCTGGGGATGGAGCGTGGGCGCACCCTGGAAGTAATCGATCTGTCCTTCTTCGCCTGGTTCCGAGTGGTAGACACCGACAAGACGACGAGGCCGATCCAGCTTGCGAACATAGCGTTTGATCGATTCGTAGCTCCCTCCGTAACCAAACTCTTCGATCAAGTCCTGCCAGATCCGCTGCAAGCTCAGATCTCGGTCGAGCTTCTCGACGATGGCCTCACCATACGGAGCGGCGGTTGACCGCTGCGGAAGCGCCGTCCGATCCGAGGAGCCGGGGAACACTTTGGCCGCTTTTGAAGGCGAGCCGGCCGACACTTTGGCCGCATTTGGATCAGAGGAACTCGTTTGGCCAGCACTTTCGCCGGCCACCGTTGCGTCCGAGCCGGGGAACACTTTGGCCGCACCAGAACGGCGCAGTCGGTCGTACCGCGAGACTGTTTCGCGCCGTACTCCGGTCTCAGCCTCGATCCGGCGGTACGTCCAACCGAGATCGAGCAAAGCGATAACTTGTTGTCTCTTCTTCATCTTCAGGTAGTTCACCATGAGCATCCCCCTCCTTGGGTCGAGGGTGGATACTCGGTTGAACCGCTACCCGAAGTGGCCGCTTTTCAGGTGTTCCGCAGTGGCCGGGTTTGGGTGTTCGGTAACAGA
>CAMPIC010000605.1 GCA_946886185.1 uncultured bacterium | reverse complement strand
GAGCTCGTGGCGGACCTGGAACGTGGCGCTACGAGGATCGTCGGCGGCCGCGGATCCCGCGATCGCGACGACCGACAACGCCGCGCTCAACCAGCCGGCGCAGCTGGGCGAAAGAGGTATGGAATTGCTGGGCATGTGATCTCCTTGTTGTTTCCATTACGAGGTCTGACGGAACAGGGACGAACGGCCCGCGACGCGAGAGCGCGGGGCCGAGACGTCTCAGAACGAATACTGGCCGAAGAGCGTGACCCGGTTCGCTTCCCCGTCCGGGGCCCCGCCTGTCCATTCGGTCTTCCAGTTGAGATAGTCCAAACCGAAGGTAATCCCTCCGCCCGGAGTGAATCGATTGGCGAGGTAGATCACGGTGTTCTTGTCGCGAGCTCCCGCTTCGGGAAGGTTGTCTTCCGGATCGTCGAAGTTTCCGCCGATCGAGACCGCGTACACGGGGGCCGGCTGCAAGGTGAGCTGCGCCCACCCTCCCGTGGACTCGATCTCCTCTCCCGTGGCGACGTTGATCCCCTGACCGATTCCGCCGCGCACGTCGTCGAGGTTCTTGCCGGACCAACCCTCCGCTTCGATCGACGCCTTCGCGTGCAGCGGAAGCTTCAGATCGAAACCGAACGCGGAGCTGGTCCATTCGTCTTCACCACCGATCGGCTCCGCGCCGTCGGCGAGCGCCTCGGTCGCGGTGTGCGCCCACGCACCGATCTCGAAGCTCTTGCCCTCGACCCAGGTCTTGCCCATGAAACCGATACGGCCTTGCAGAGTCGGAATCGCCGCGTCGACGCCATCGTGCGCCGCCGGGCCGGAGCCTCCATCGAGGCTCTGGCCATCGATCGCGCCGGTCTGCCCGATCATCCCCTGGATGGCGAGACGGTTGCCTTCGCCCACCGTCGGCAGGAACTCGAACCGGATCTGAGGGCGCCGATCTCCCAGGTTTCCCGCGTTCCACATCACCATGTCGTTGTTCGCGACCGGAGAGAGAGGAGAGATCAGCTCCGCGAGCTGACCGATGGTGAGCGCGGCCTGGGCCCAGCCGAGCTTCATGTAGGCGTGCCGCATCCGGAGCGCGGTACGAGACTCGCTCGTGGCGGTGTTGTAGAAGTCGACCTCGATCTTCCCCGAAACCGTTGCGTTTCCGAGCTTCTCCACCGCAGGAGTCGCCATGTCGAATCCGAAGCGGGTGAGCTTGGGATAGATCGTGAGCTCCGGATCATCGGGCCGCGCCACTGTCCCGCTGAGCGGAAGGGTGTCGCTTTCCGAGCGGATCCACTGAATGACCTGCGGGTCGTTCGCTCGCGAGTCGGTGTACTGCAGATCCAGCCGCGTGAACCCATAGAGCTTCAGCTTGGACTCTCCCACCGTGAACTCGAATCCCGCAGCCATTGCGGGTGGAGCGATCGAAAGCGCCGCGCAAGCGAGCAGGCCGAAGCGAAATCGAGAGGAACGCAACATCCTGAGAACACCTCCATGAGATCCGTTGAAATTGAGCGAGCGAGCACCGGGACGATCCGAACATCGAGTTGCAGACTGCCGGTGGTCGGAGCTACGGACGGGCGTGGGGCACGCGAGGTGGGGATCGAGAGCGTGTATCAGGACACTAGAACGGAAACGCCAAGGGAAGACCCGCCACCCAACGTGCGCGGGTTCACCCGAATCCTGGCTTCGACGTGGTCCATACCATGACGCGCCGAATCCTAAAGGCGGCGCGTCCGCCCCTACAACGAAATTCTGAAAAGTCGGAATCAAGGAGACCGCTGGCCGGACGCGGGCCAACTGTACGAAATCTGAACAATTCAACGAAAGCGGCAGCCACCCTCGCGCAATTTCGCTACTCCTCCTCCGAGGGTCCGTGAGTAGAATCAACCGGTCTCATCGGCTCGCTTCTCGGCTGGCACCTTTGCAAGACTTGTGACGCGGATTTGGATAGAATCGAGCCGTCATTCGGTCGTCCACACTCGGTTTTGGGGCTCGGGGATAGATCGTCTCCTGTACACGGATCCTGTACCAGGAGATCGGTGCAATCGTCCCCGTGGCAACCGAGCGTGACCCCCGTGCCGCGTTGCGCGAACGCCGGGAAGTCTCGTTCGATCACCTTTCGTGTCGCACCAGGATCGAGAGAACGTGAAGCATCCGATCACCAACCAGGCGAGTCTTCCAAAGGCGCCCACCGGCATCCAAGGGCTCGATGAGATCACGCGGGGCGGATTGCCGCGCGGCCGTCCCACCCTGATCTGCGGAAGCACCGGATGCGGCAAGACGCTCCTCGCCGTCGAATTTCTGGTGCGTGGGGCCGTCGAATTCGGAGAGCCGGGCGTGTACATCGCGTTCGAGGAGACCTCCGAGGAGCTCGCGGCGAATGTTCTCTCCCTCGGATTCGACCTGAAGGAGCTGGCCGCGCGCAATCTGCTCCTGGTCGATCATGTGCGCATCGACCGCAACCAGATCGAAGAGACCGGCGATTACGATCTCGAAGGACTGTTCATCCGCCTCGGCTCCGCGATCGAAGCGGTGGGAGCGAAGCGTATCGTCCTCGACACCATCGAGACGCTCTTCGGTGGATTGACCAACGATGCGATCCTCCGTTCCGAGCTCTCCCGCTTGTTCCGCTGGCTGAAGGACCGGGGGATGACCGCGATCGTGACCGGCGAGCGCGGAGAAGGAACCCTCACACGCAAAGGGCTGGAAGAGTACGTATCCGACTGCGTCATCCTGCTCGATCATCGAGTGAGCGATCAGATCACCACGCGCCGACTTCGAATCGTCAAGTAC
>CAMPIC010000604.1 GCA_946886185.1 uncultured bacterium | reverse complement strand
TGCTCGGAAGGCTCTTCCGGTTCGCTCGCAGCCTGATCCTGATCCTGCTGCTGCCGATCGCGATCTCGTTCCTGATCCGACTGTTCCTGATCGCTCTCTTGCTTCTGGTTCTCGCTTGGTTGCTCTTCGTCCTGCTGATCTTGCTGCGCCTGATCCTGGTTTTGTTGTTGGTTCTGCTCTTCCTGGTCCTGCTGCTGATCTTGCTGCGCCTGATCCTGGTTCTGGTCCTGGTTCTGCTGGTCCTGGTTGGCCTGATCCTGATTTTGCTGATCCTGGTTCTGTTGCTGGTTCTGTTGCTGGTTCTGCTGATTCTGTTGCGAAGAATCGGGAGGGGTCGCCTGGAGCAGTCGGTCCACCAGCTCCAGATTGAACTTGGCATCGGCATCTTCCGGATCGAAGCGCAGCGCGCTCTTGTACGACTCGAGCGCACCCGCCAGGTCCCCTTGCTTCGCCTGGGTGTTGCCGAGATTGTAGAGGGCACGCGCCTTCATACGCGGATTGTCGGCGCGGAGGGCCCGCTGCAACGCTTCCTGAGCCGGTCCGAGCTCGCCGGTGCGATGGAGAGCCGTCCCCAGATCGTAGTCTCCGCGCGGATCGTCCGGATGTTCCGCGCTGTACCGCTCGTAGAAGTCGCGCGCCTCGGTGTACTTCCCGTTCTCGTAGAGATCCTGCCCTTCGTCCGCCTGCGCCGCGCTCACGCCGAACGTCCAGGGAGCCACGCTGACGATCACCACCGCCGCGCGCGCGAGCGTGAGGCGCCGCCGCTTCCGGCCCGAAAGCATCCACTCCACCGCCAGCAGGAAGAACGCGACCGCCACGAAGTAGCCGTACCGGTCCTCGTACTGGGTCACCACGCCCCCTTCCATCTCTTTCTGTTCCATCGCCTGAATCTCCGTATGGAGACGATCAAGCGCGAGCCCTCCGGCATTTCCATCGAGGTACCGTCCTCCGGTCGCGCGGCAGATCGACTCGAGCTGCTGCGAATCGAGCTGCGTGAGGATCACCTCTCCGTTCGGGTCGCGCTTGTAATCCTTGAGCTGTCCGTGGGCGTCGCGATCGGGAATCGGCTGGCCCTTCTGGGTTCCGATGCCGACCGCGAAGATGCGCACTCCCGCCTCCTTCGCTTTCTGGACCGCGGCGTCGACCGCTCCTTCGTGATCTTCCCCGTCGGTGATGAGGACGAGCGCCTTGAACTTGGTCTCCGCCTCCTCGAAGGAGCTCGTGGCCACTTCGATGGCGCGCGCGATCGACGTGCCCGGTACCGGCACGAGGTCGGTATCCATGAAGCGGAGGAACATCCGCGCTGAAGCGTAATCCAGGGTGAGCGGACACTGCACGAAGGCGTCGCCTGCGAACGCGACCAGTCCGATCCGGTCTCCGCGCAGCCGATCGATGAGCGACTGGATCTCCTGGCGCGCGCGCGTGATGCGGTTGGGAGCGAGATCTTCCGCGAGCATCGACTCCGACAGATCGAGCGCCACCAGGACGTCGATGCCGCTTCGCTTGACCGCGAGCACCCGGCTGCCCACCTGCGGCCGGGCGGCGGCGAGCACCAGGAACAGGACCGCGAGAAGCAACAGGACCAGCCGCGCCTGACCCCTCCAGCTCCGGCGCGTCGGGATCATCCGTCCTTGCAGCGACGGTGGACACCAGCGCGCCAGATCGCGCTCGCGCTTGCGCATCCCCCACACGATGAAGAGTCCGAGGAGGGGGAGCAGCCAGAGGAGCTGCAGCCAGTGGGGCTCTCCGAATCTCATGGCAGGCGCCTCAGGACCGTTGCGCCGAGGACCGCTTCCAACAGCACGAGGGCCAGCGCCGGCAGCACCAGATACGATCCGAACTCGGAGTAGTTGACCCACTGCCGCGTCTCGACCTTGGTCTTCTCCAGCTGATCGATCCGGTGATAGATCTGCGCGAGCGCTTCCGCGTCGGTCGCCCGAAAATACTCTCCGCCGGTGGACTCGGCGATCTTCTGCAACGTCTCCTCGTCGATCTGCGCGGGCAGATAGACATAGTGGCGCCCCAGCATCGGATCATCGACCGGATAGGGAGCCTCCTCTTCCGCTCCGACTCCCACCGTGTAGATACGCCCTCCCACCGAGAGATCAAGCTCCGCCGCCGGCACCGGAGCGATCGCTGCGGCGTGGGTCTGGCGGTCGGTCAGAACGATGAGGATGCGGCTCTTGCCGGGGACGTCCTTGAGGCGATTGACTCCGTTCGCGATCGCCATCCCGATCGCAGTTCCATCCTGGATGTCGCCGAAGTCGACGTCGTCGATGAGCGCCTGGAGCACATGGTAGTCGGTGGTGAGCGGACACTGCGTGTAGCTGTTGGAGGCAAAGACGACCAGGCCGATCCGATCGCTGGTGCGGCCTTCGATGAAACGCTTGGCCTCGCGCTTGGCCACGAAGAGTCGGTTGTGCGGCTGGAAGTCTTCCGCCTTCATGCTCCCCGAGATGTCGAGAGCGATCACGATGTCGATGCCTTCGGAGGTCACCTGCACTTCGCTCTCCCCCTTGCGCGGCCGCGCCAGTGCCACCACGAGCAGGATGAGCGCGAACAGGCGGAGCCAGGGAAGGAGGCGCGAGGCGCGTACCCGCCATCCGGTCGGGACCGAAACGAGCGAGAGGCTCGAGAACGCGACGCTCGACTCCAGCTTGCGCCGTTTCGCGGCCCGCAGCCAGAAGAGGAGCGGCGGCACCACGAGGAGGAGCAGCAGGTACGGATACGCGAAGCTCATCGCGCCTCCCCATTCGGCGAGGCGGGCGTCGTGGATGCACCTGCTG
>CAMPIC010000603.1 GCA_946886185.1 uncultured bacterium | reverse complement strand
CACCAGGCGGGACGATCATGAGCGCGCTTCGCACGATCGCGGTGATTCCGGCGCGCCTCGCCTCGACGCGTTTCCCCGGCAAGGTCCTGGCGGACCTGTACGGCCGGCCGATCCTGGCGCATGTCATCGAGCGCGCGCGCCAGATCGCCGGAGTCGACGCGATCTTCGTCGCCACCGATGACGAAGGGATCGCGGAAGCGGCGCGCAAGGAGGGAGCGGAGGCGAGGATGACCCGCTCTGACCATCCCTCCGGCTCCGATCGGATCGGCGAAGTGGTCCGAGGTCTGGACCCATTGCCCGACTTCGTCCTTAATTTGCAGGGGGACGAACCGCTCTTGCCTTCGGCGGACGTCTCGCGCATGGTGCAGGCGATGAGCGCTTCGCCGGACGCAATCTGGACCTTGGCGCATCGCATCGAAGATCCAGATGAGCTCGCGCGGGCGTCGGTGGTCAAAGTCGTAACGGGCGCAGGGGGGCGCGCTCTCTACTTCTCGCGCGCGGCGATTCCGTATCCCCGACTTCCCTCCTCGTGCGCCGCGCTGCGCCATGTGGGAGTGTACGGATATCCACGCGCGCTGCTCGAGGCGATGCTTGCGCTGGCGCCGTCGCCGCTCGAGCAGTGCGAAGGTTTGGAGCAGCTGAGGGCGTTGGAAGCGGGAATTCCGATTCGCGTGCAGTTGAGCGAGCGCGGGAGCCCTGGGATCGATCTGCCCGAGGATTTGGAGCGGTTGAAGCGCGAGTACCCCACGCCCGAATCGCTCGCGCCCTGAGCTGACGTCGATCGCTCGCGAAGCAGGCGGGCTCGCGCGTATGAGCGTGAGCGGGAGCAGGCGGGCGGCGTCCTCGAGCATGAGGTGAGGCGGCTGTTCCCGGGGTAAGATGAGGCGTCGTGAAGGCGGCGCTCAGGGAGACAAAAACTCGAACGGCGCGCTCCGGCGCGGAGCTCGAGGAGGATCATGCAGAAGGAACCTCGATTCGTGTTCGTCACGGGCGGCGTCGTCTCCTCGCTGGGCAAGGGGATCGCCGCTGCGTCGCTCGGATTGCTCCTCAAGGAGCGGGCGCTGCGGGTGACGCTCCAGAAGTTCGATCCTTACCTCAACGTCGATCCGGGCACGATGTCTCCCTATCAGCATGGAGAGGTGTTCGTGACCGATGACGGCGCGGAGACCGATCTCGATCTCGGACATTACGAACGGTTCACCGACGTGAGCCTGGGCCGCGCCAACAGCGTTTCGGCGGGGCAGATCTACGACACCATCATCACCCGCGAGCGCCGGGGCGACTACCTCGGCAAGACCGTGCAAGTCATTCCCCACGTCACCGATGAAATCAAACGCCGCATGCTCGACAATGCGATCACGAGCGGTGCTGACGTCGCCATCATCGAGATCGGCGGCACCGTGGGCGATATCGAGTCGCTGCCTTTCCTGGAAGCGATCCGCCAGCTCCGACTGGAGCTCGGTCGCACGCGCACCGTCTTCGCGCACGTCACCCTCGTTCCGTACGTGCGCGCGGCGCAGGAGCTCAAGACCAAGCCGACCCAGCACAGCGTCAAAGGCCTGCGCGAGATTGGTATCCAACCGGACGTCCTCCTCTGTCGTACCGAAGTGCCGATTCCTCCCGACGTGCGGCAGAAGATGGCGCTCTTCTGCAACGTGCCGGCCAACGCGGTGATCGAAGCTCCCGACGTGCGCTCGATTTACGAAGTGCCGGCGGTGCTGCATCGCGGCGGTCTCGACAATCTGGTGCTCGAGATGTTGAACCTCTCCACTCCGGAGCTCGACCTGGCGCGCTGGGAAAAGACGGTGCGCTCGATCCTCGACGCGTCGGAGAAAGTGCGCATCGCCGTCTGCGGCAAGTACACGCACCTGCGCGATGCCTACAAGAGCATCATCGAGGCGATGGTGCATGCGGGCGCGGCCAACGGAGTGCAGGTCGAGATCCACTGGGTGGAGTCGTCGCAGATCGAGGAAGACGATCCGGAGCGGATCCTGGAGCGGGACGACGCGGTCCTCGTGCCGGGCGGATTCGGAGAGCGGGGCATCGAAGGAATGGTGCGAGTGGTGCGCCATGCGCGCGAGTCTGGTCTTCCATTCCTCGGGATCTGCCTGGGCATGCACTGCGCGAGCATCGAAATCGCGCGCGATCTGTGCGGGTTCCCGACCGCGAACTCCACCGAGTTCGATCCTGAGACTTCGCATCCGGTCATCGATCTGATGCCGGACCAGGTCGGCAAGTCCAAGGGAGGGACGATGCGTCTGGGCGCGTATCCATGCGACCTGGCTCCGGAGAGCCTGGCGCATCAGGTGTACGGCGAGACGCCGATTTCCGAGCGCCATCGCCACCGCTTCGAGTTCAACAATTTGTACCGCGCCGCCTTCGAGAAAGCGGGAGTGCGCTTCAGTGGAGTCTGCCCGCAGAACGGATTGGTCGAGATCCTGGAGATTCCGTCTCATCCCTGGTTCATCGGAGTCCAGTTCCATCCCGAGCTGAAGTCGCGACCGCAGCGCGCCCATCCGCTCTTCCGCGCTTTCGTGGCGGCGGCAGTGGCGCACCGGCTTCCCAAGGGGAGCCCCGCGCATGCCTGAGCCGCGTTTTCTGGGGCGCACGCTCGGTCCTGACGAGCTCTTCGTGATCGCGGGTCCGTGCGTGATCGAGAGCGAAGCGATGGCCCTCGAGATCGCAGAGCGCCTCGCCGACATCACGCACTCGGTCGGCGTGTCGATGGTGTTCAAGGCTTCCTACAACAAGGCGAACCGCAGCTCGGTGGGCTCGTTCACCGGTCCCGG